>DLXL01000240.1:7590-10050 GCA_003448025.1 Saprospirales bacterium
ACCTTTAATTTTATCGAATCTGCGCTTGTCATGTATACCATTTGAAATGGACCACTTTGATTGGCTATTGAAAGAGCATATACTCCCATTTCCGTATTATCAGATTCATACGGGGGGAATTGGCTACGAACAGTGTATTCCGTTTCTGGTTGTTCGCTCGAAGTTACAGATTTTAATATTCCGTTTATTGAGTTATTACCCGTAGATAGATTCCACATTTCTACTCCTAATTCCGCTAGCCCGGCTTTTCGCTCAATCGTAATCGTGACTGGCTCCTTATTGGCTATAAAAAAGCTAATTTTAGCACCATCATTTATATTAGAATAATCAAAGGAAACCTCACCAAGGGAATTGGTTTTTTTTAAAATGGGTGCTGTATTAGAGCCTGCAGGTGCTAAGGTTACGTCCACGTATCTCAATTTTTCTTGAGTCTCGTGGTCTCGCACATAGATTTTAAATTGCGGCAATTGAGTAAGACTTGCAACTGGTGTTGAATTGTTGATGCAGCCACTGGCGGCATAAAGAAACCACAGAAACACCAGATAATAATTTCGTTGATTTTTCATTGTGAAAGAATGTGTTAGATGAAAATGGATGGTGAAGTTTTGCTTGTCGGAAGTGCACTCAATCTTTATCCTGATCGGGATAATATTTTTGAATCAGTACTTTAAAGCGCTCATTTTCCCGCACCGATGCCAATCGTGTCTCCTGAATGAGCGTATTATAGCTAATATTCCCTTTCCCAATAGCATTTTCCAAATACTCCAATGCGGAGTCCTTTCTGCCATCCATTGCAGCCAGACAAGCCAGCTGATACCAGGCAGAGGGATAATTAGGGTTGTTTTTAATCAATTCATGGAATTGAAACTCCGCCTCTTTCCATTTTTTTTGAGATAAATATATATGCGCAAGGCTATCCCTGGATGCTATATGTCCTGGATTTATTTGCAATGCCTTCAGAAAGATATCCTCCGCCTCAATGGGCTTTTCCAACACAATGTACATGCATCCCAGCACATAGCGGGCAAAAACCTGGTTCGGATTGATCTCCAGTGCGCGTTTCAGCGATATTTCCGCTTCTTCGTATTGATCGGTTTGAACTAATTCAACACCAAGATTCGCCCATGAGACAGCGTTGGTTGAATCAAGCTTTATTGCATGCCGATAGGAAGCCTCAGCTTTCTTAAATTGCCTTTGATAATGATATACCGAGCCTAATGCGGTCCAGACCGTAACATTCGTTGAGTCGATGACCATCGCCTTATCCAGCAGACTTTTGGCATCTGCAAATCGTGCAGGATAATATCGGGAGAGGCAAAAACCTGCATGTGCATAAGGGACTACCCAGGTTTCGGCAAATTGGGTGGCTAAATGGGCGTACTGAATAGCGGAATCAGGCTGATTCATTTTGATCGCAAAACAAAGGCTCATATAATAATAGGTCAAAGGCAATTCCTGATCCCAGCTTAATGATTGCCGGTATTTATCCAGCACAAGTATTCCGCTTTCAGCATCCCGCGAGTAGTAATTATCCAGAAACAATATGAGTCCTTCAAATAATATCTGTCGCGCCTTGATCTTTTTATACATGTAATGAGACGACCCAATGATATCGGCTGAACGAGCCAGCAAGGCGGGAAATCCCCGATATTTCTTAGCCCTTTCAAGATTGCTTCGGGTTAATTCCGACAGGTTTATTTTCAAAATAGCATTCACCGCCTGCTGGGCTTCATCCTGCAAGGCCGCTGCGTAATTCCTTTGAATAAACCCATGTAAAGGGGCCATTTCTGCCACCTGCATCAGTTGCTGGTAATACGCTTCCGCACAATGGTTGGCGGGTTCCAGGAACCGCTTTTCCTCCATAGCCAGCCTGAACTGATGATATACGCCCCATATCCCGGAATCCACCTGTGTTTCAATGGCCACCGGAGAAAAACCTGTGAGCAGATTTTCTTCAAAAACACGACCCTCGGTAGGGGTAAACTGGGGTATTTCGCCCCGTTTGTACTTTTTCAACTGGTCTAATGTAACTGCATCCACTTTGGCCAGTTTATCCTTTTTATTGCCAATAACCATGGGCGATTGCGTATGAGGCGCCACTTCAACCGTTACCAGGTCTTCCAGATAACGGTCCAGTTCCGATATACTTACCGTTCCATCTTCATTTTTATCCGCCAGCCCATACAGCCCTTCCACCAAATGATTCCTGAAACAACCCCGGCCACCGCCCCATTGCTCTATCTCCAGACTGAATTCATTGGGCAAACAGGATAGGATTTTGACCTCATTGGCAAACTGCCTGGCTAAATGGGCAGCAGTCAGTTGCATGCCACCGATTTGGCTGCCCGACAATTTACCGGCATGACAGGCATCTGCAATCACTTTCACTTTAGCTAATTTCATCAGGGTCAGGGTATTAACCAGCTCTTGTAAACTGGCCAGTTTATAGGTCCCCCCTGT
>DLXL01000240.1:10231-14828 GCA_003448025.1 Saprospirales bacterium
GGAGGTGAATCCCAACACAACAAAAATCCGCTTTGAGATATCTTTTCCCGTTCTACATCACCATGCCCGGAAAAGTAAATGATGACCTGGTCTCCCTCTTTTACTTTACCCAATAAGCCATCCAATGCCCTTACCACATTGCCTGCAGTAGCCTGTTCGTTTGTCAGCAGGGTAAGATGCGCCTGGTCCAGACTCCCCCCCGCCGGGGAGCGTAAATAGTGCGCAAACGCTTCCGCATCCCGGTCGGCAAAACGCAAATCCGGGATATCAGGATCCTGATAATCAGAAATGCCGATCACCACAGCGTGGGTGACGGGATCTGTTACCAGTGGTTCGATTTGCACCGGAGTGGTACTTTTTGGCGCTGAGGAGGGTTGTATTTTGGGCTGAACCGTTTGGGCACTTAACCAAAACGGCCAAAGCAGCAGTAGAAACAGCTTGTTTTTCATGGGTTTAAGGTTGAAGAATAGGGCTTTAAAACTTCAAGCAATGACAAATGCTTTTGATGCCACAGCATTCCACCACTAACCACAGTACAAACCAAAAACAAATTTTCTGAAATATCAAAAATATGTAGTCGCAAATGCGATTAACTTCAACCATAAACAAAACATGAGCCACCCCCAAAATCCGGGAATGACTCATGTTTATGATTGTAATACACAACTTAATACTTGGTTGCTACGATGCCAATGTCATTGGCAGACAATCCATTGCGCTGAACATTAAACGTAGAACCATCAATTTTGGTGATGGTAGGTTGTCCATTTTTAGAGAAGGAATAAGATCCATACATCATGATGGAACCAAAATCAAGCGTTCCGTTTGCGGTGCAGTTGGAACATACATAGAAGTTATGTTCGTACCCTGCAGTGATATTTTGGAAAAGCACCGTTACATCATTATCGCGGTCTGTGCGGGTATGTTCGTGGTACATCCCAATAGCATGTCCTATTTCGTGGATGGCATTGCCGGTGCTGCATCCGGAGCCAATGCTCAGATCCTGACGGCCACCAATACGACCAATATACGAGTAACAACCAGAACCTTTGATCACCTGTACATAATCAGCTTCATTGGTGCGCACTTTGAATTCCACGTTGGTTTGAGCCTCCCAATGGGCTTTGGCCGCATTCCATTTGTCTTTGGTGGCCTGATCCAGTCCGGTTTTAAATTTCCAAACCACCGTTTTGTTTGGCCATACATGTGAAGCAATCGTACTGATGGTGCCGCGATCCTGGGATTCCAGAGATTGGACTTGCTCGTCGGTAAGCAGGATATCGCCTTCCCATACATTCAGGCCATCTACTTTGCTGTAGGTGATGTCCCTTCCGTACAAGTTGCCCTTTGTTGGGGTACCGGCAGAACTGCCATGATACGCTTCTGTTTCGCAGTTGCAATCCTGGGAAAGGTCTTGCTGAATGGAAGAAGGCGCTTTTTCACAACCAAGGAACAACAAAGATGTAATTGAAAGGCAAAGCAAGGAAGATTTAAAAAACTGTTTTTTCATAAAATAAGTGGTTAAAAATGAAAGAGTGATTTGTGAATACAAACGTAAAAGTGCAAAAATATTTGAATTACAAAATAAAATATTTTGGGCAGCAGACGCAAAAAGCGGTTATCAACATCACAGCTAACCATGAGCCAGATCATTTCCTATCCGTCACCTGGCCATAAAATTTGTGGGAAATTGCATGACTTATATTCAATTGAAACAAGGCTGAATGACATCAAAGACCAGCCCCGGGATTGTTTCTTATGATTCTTCCCTGGCGTTGGTTTCGACTAAACAAAACGTATCACCTATACCCACAACAGTTATGAAAAATCTTTCTCGCTGGGCTAAGTCCCACCCCATTCAAGCGCGCTGGATTATTGCCGCCGCACACCTGCTCCTCTTCCTGCTGGCTTTTTGTGCAGGCTTCCTGCTTTGGCTCAACGATTTTGAATACAGCCCCATTGCTCTTGATGTGTTCACTACCCTCTTCCTGCTCGGGGTCATATTTTACCCTATAAAAAGAGCCAAACACCTGCTATGGAAGCATAGTTATGAACGGCAAAAGACGTTTGATTTTGTGATCGTCCTCACCGGGTTTCTATCCCTGACCTCCCTGACCAGTATAAAAATGGAGCAAGCGTCAATGTCAGCGTCGACCGCATATGCCCTAAAAACCGCCAGTTTAATGCCGGAAGAGAAGTCCTCCCAGCGCACCAGTTTCAGAGAGAAAATTAGTTGGCGACACTTGGTTAAAAATGCCAAAATGCTGAAAAAGGAATTAAAGCAGGCAAGAAAATTGTCGAAAACGGAGGGAGATCAAGTTGGTTTAAAGATCTTATTGACCGTGTTGACATTTATTTTAGCCATTGGACTTGCCGGTGTAATTGCGTATTTGTCTTGCTGGTTAGCTTGTGACGGAATGGAAGGAGCCGCCACTCTAGTGGCTATCGGGGGGGTAGCATTGATCGTATTTCTGACTATTATATCGATCAGAGCGATCTGGCAGTAAAAGAAATGACCGGATAATTCCCGCTGGATGATGTACAGTTTCCGCGCCCTTCAGGGCGCGGATAAAGGGTTTCAAAAAAATTTAGGGCTTTAGCTCTATGCCATCTTGCAGGAGCTAAAGCCCAAAATGATCATAATTAACAGGTGGTGTGGTATGCACATTAATAGCATGGATGATGTGTCATCATTGGTGCCGCCTAGCGACTTCTGTCACAATAAATCACCAATAGAATTCAGCTTAAAGGCCCAAAAATCTGTTATACCCTTATTGCCAGTAATGTTCCCATTATTGGAAAGTGCGAAACCAGCAACAAAGTAACAGCTATCAGCCGTCAACCGAATGGAAATTGCTTCATCCGGCTGACTGCCACCAAAACAGCGTTGTCATTGGATGGTGGGCTGTGCTCCCACACAAACGCTCCAACCCAAAAATAGCCCGACTATAAGATTAATCCTCATACAGTTTTGATGCATTATGCAGCTGGTAGTCCTCGCCGGCATTCAAACCAAACAAGGACTACCAGCCTGATTATCAGTCTATTGCTTTCACAAACTTCCCGGCATACACCTGCCCGGATGCCGAAACAGCTGACACCCAATACACGCCGACCCCGAGCACGGAAATATCCAGTTTCTCATCAGTCCTGATGGTGCGGGACAACACCTGCTTTCCGAGCTCATCTGTGATGCTCACCTGCATGCCTTGTTCTGTGATGGGCAGATTAAGGGTGATCCAGTTACTGGCCGGATTGGGGTACAGCCTGAGCGGAATGGCAGTGGGAGTGGAGGTGGAGGAGGTTTCCGGGGAGAGTTTGACAATCCAGAAGTCGGAGGAGCCTTGATTACCGGAAACATCGCCGTTGTTTGAGCGAGTTCTACCAATTAAGGCAATACCTTCATCAATTAACTCGGCCATTTCATAGCCTGTTTCATCCAAGGTTACACCCAATGTTTTTTGCCATAATAAACCTCCCGGTTGAGTTATCTTTAACAGCCAAAAGTCAAAACCGCCATCATTGCCGATAACATCTCCGTTGGTAGAACTTGTAGTTCCAAAAATTAAGATCCCTGAATCATCTACCACTTCCATCGACTGCGCAGCATCATCTCCACTACCACCAAAAGCATTTTGCCAAAGTAAATCACCTTCTTGATTTAGTGCAACAATCCAAAAATCCATGCCTCCATGATGTCCTGTTACATCACCATTGTTGGAGTAAACTGAACCCAATATCAATATTTCACCATTAGTGGTAAATCCCACATCAAGCCCAACATCATAACCTGAACCGCCTAAAGATTTTTGCCATACTAAACTTCCATCCGATGGATCTAACTTTATTACCCAAATATCTAATCCACCCTTAGGTAATGTAATATCACCATCTACAGAGGATGTCTCTCCGGTAACATAGATGAAACCATCACTACTCATGGATACCCCGTAAGGTCTATCGTACTGCGTTCCGCCATAAATTTTTGACCAAAGTAATTGACCCATTGGATCAATTTTGAAAATCCAAAAATCCCCTCCCCCTAAAGTGTTTGGCAGATAACCATCGGAAGAGGAAGATTCAGCAGCAATGATATAGCCACCATCAAATGATTTGCATATTCCATATACTGTATCAGAATTACCTCCTCCAAAACATTTTTGCCACAGCAACACCCCATTAGCATCCAAGCTTACCACCCAGCAATCCTTGTTGCCATGATTACCAGAAACTTGAAAATCGTTTGACTCTGTAAATCCCGCGACAAGTATCCCATTATCATCTGTGACAAGTATTGCATATCCCCGCTCATCCTTACTACCTCCAAGGTTCGTCTGCCATACTAATTGCCCCAAGCTGTCAAGCTTAACTACCCAAACGTCATTTGTCCCAAAATTCCCCCCTACATCGCCGTCAGATGACAAGGAAACGCCAACTCCAATGCAGCCTCCATCCATAGTAGCTTGAATATCATATGGCGCCTCGAATTGGGTGCCACCCAGACATTTTTGCCATTGAATACTTGGTTGACTAATAAGATTCATGCTAACATGCATAAAAATTATTAATAGCCATTGTAACTGGTTAGCCTGATTCC
>DLXL01000252.1:0-4163 GCA_003448025.1 Saprospirales bacterium
CCTAAATTTCCAAACATGCTCTTAGATGACTTAGCACAAATTGGATCCAATATCAGTAATCTAAATTCCTCTGCAGAATATATTATTCCAGTTGTTGTTCACGTTATACATAGTGGAGGGCAAGAAAATATTAGTGACCAACAAATTTTTAGGGCCTTAGAAATACTAAATGCGGGATTTCGTGGTGATTATGATCCAGATCACCTAGATACAAAAATTAGATTCCAATTAGCTCAAAACGACCCTAACGGATGCCCAACAAACGGCATTGTACGTACATACAAGGAGGTTGAACCATGTATATATACTGGCTATGTTGCTCCTCCGAATCAAGGAGTATATGCTCATACTATAATCGCATGGCCAAAGCGACAATATCTAAATATTTATGTAGTAAATTGCTTTGATCTGGGATTCGTAATTGGATTAACAGACTATCCAACAACTAATGACCCTTCAGATGGGATTGTAATGAATCATAGATATTTTGGAGATATTGGAACAGCTTCAAATTCTGGCGATAATAGTCTGACAATAAATCATGAAGCAGGCCATGCATTCGGCCTTATCCATATTTGGGGGCCTGATTTAGGATTTGCTACCCCAACTTGGTTTAATTGTCATCTTGAATCACAAGGTGAGACTAATGGTGATTTTGTGAGCGATACCCCCCCACAAGGTGACACTGGTGGATCCCCATGTATACCTCCAGACAATAGCTGTGAAATAGAATTTCCTGACAGGGTAGATGATATGGATAATTTTATGTCATATTCAAGATGCCAGGCTGCATTCACGGTGGGTCAAAATGACAAGTTCATTCAATGGTATCTAAATAATGCATATAATACTCTATGGAGTCCAATTAACCAGGATTGCTCTGGGGTTCAGCCTAGCTTTCCTAGTAAAACTTTAGAAGTTACTCAAAATACAGTATTCTCTACGAGTAATCTGCCCAACGGAGGTGAAATTACAATGGACAAAATAATCGTAAAGTCTGGAAATACACTAACAATAGAGCCTGGAGTTGTAATTCATTTTACAAGATGTACTGAAAGCAATTTGATAGTTGAACCGAATGCAAAACTAATCCTTCATGGAAAGTTAACTAATAGTGTTTGCTCTCCTGGAACTAGATGGCATGGAGTAGAAGTGGCTGGTGTAAATATTTTTCAAGGTATATTTAATACTCCTGGAGAGGTTTTTACTATGGATGGGGCTATTATTGAGAACGCGGACTTTGGTATAAGAAACAAAGCTAATATCAATGGGATTACTTACAGTGGTGGAAAATTAATCTGTCATGGTTCTATTTTTAAAAACAATAGAGTTGGTGTAAGATTTTACCATTGGTTTGATATTGATAAGCCTCATCCAGGGCCGTGGTCATTTCCTGAAGATAATTCAGAATTTGAAGATTGTTTGTTTACATATACTTTTAACTCTAACCTTAAGGACGCATTACAAGCACACATGTATCTTGAGGGGGTAAAAGGTATTGAAATTAAAAATTCAATTTTTGAAAACCAAACTCAATTTGGTATTCCTTGGACAAAAAAATGGAATGTTGGCATTTATGCAGTTGATGGTGGTTTTAACATTGATGGCGATGGCAGCTCTACTACCGTAGATTTTAAGGGCCTTACCTATGGCATCTATACAATTGCAACTGGTAGCGGCCAACCTTTTACAGTCAAAAACTGTGCGTTCTACGGAAATGCTGTTGGCATATATAACAGGGGAGTGAGCAATGCAACTATAACCTTTAATACATTCGACTACCTCCACGATTTGCAAACCTTCCAAGAGCTTCCTGACCAGATAGGTATATATCTGGAAGGATTGATGACTATGATTGACATTCAGGAAAATAATTTTTCTGACGCAAGTGCAGGCATATTGCCTAATATAAATACCATTGGCATTTGTAGCAACAGCACGGGAGGCTTCAACAACGCCATTCGTCGTAATACTTTTGATCATGTGACGGTTGGTAATATCGCCAATGGTGTAAATAGTGACGCCCAAAGTGGTGGGCTAACTTACCGCTGCAATACAAACTTAGGACTGCTTGCTTATGATATTGCGTTGACCGACGGTGCTTCTATCCGACCCGTCCAAGATGGACCACCTCAACAAAACCAACCATTCTCCTCTGCAGGAAACAAATTTGCCTATTTCAATATATTGTTAGAGGATGACATTACGAGTGCAGGAGCGCCTTTCACTTATCGCTACCACCTACCTACTCCTAATGACGAACCCAAAGAAGTTACCATAGGCAAGGTCTTCAAGGTGAATGTGCAACAGGCAAATTCCTGTGGTCCTGAACATCAGCTTGAGTCCCCAGACCCCCGTGAACAATGGATAATCAGTTTCCAGAGCGAAAAAACGGCTTGGCAGTCGGCGCACCAGCAATATTTGACCGCTTTAGATGGTGGTAATACATCCGCCCGTGTCGCATTGGTAGCAAATGCCACCACTGCCACCATATCTTCGGTCATGGGTGTACTTTTGATGGACGCTCCTTGGGTATCAGAACGGGTGTTCAGAACACTAATCGGCAAATACCCGATGGTTTCTGCCCTGCAAATTAAAAACTTGCTGTTGCAAAATCCCGACGTATTGAGCGATGGCGGATTTTGGATTTTTCTTAAAAATTCAAATTTGTTTAGCGAAACAGAAATGCAAGTCTTTAGTAATGCCACCACTACTGTTACTCTCCGAACTCCCATCCAACAAAACATGGCTTCACATAAAGTGGAAATGGATTATTGGGGTTCGCTCTATTTGAATGACTATCTGCATGAACACCCGGATTACACCACCTCATTTTACCAAACTTTTATGCAGGGATTTGCTGGCTACCAGACAGATGCCTTAATTGTAGAAGAACTGCTGCGCAACGGTAATCTGACCCAAGCGCTTAGTTTGGTGAATAGTATGGGAACTGTTTATTGCAGTACAAGTGAAGAAATATCCCAACATGCTCAATATCAGCAATTGGTGCAAGTGATGGTAAATGCCTTTTTGGATAACAGGTCGCTTTACGAATTCAATTCAACCGAACTAGGACAAATAGAAGCAATCCATCAAACTTCTTCAGGGTTGGCCAATCTTTTGAGCGGCAATATTCTGCACTCTTTTGGAGTGATTACACTTCCTTATGCTCCTTGTATGTTACCAGATGGGCTCCCGGATTTTCAAGGCGGAGGCACTGAAAACCGTACAGATACATACCCTTCACAATCTACTGATCCATCTAAGGTGTCAGTACTTTGCTATCCAAACCCTGCGGGTGATTTTGTACAATTTGACTTAAGCCAATTGCCGGCAGAAGTGCGTTGCGGACAAATTTCAATTTATGACCTGATGGGTAAAATGATTGCCCAGAAGCCACTTGCTACTACCACTGAGAATGTAATAGTAGATACACGAAATGTACCTGACGGCATCTATCTTTTTCGGGTAACCTGCGGTCAAAATCAAATCTATGCTGGAAAGTTTATAGTGAAAAAGCCATAAATTGACTTCGACTTCATTTTTGCGAAGGCTATCTACGGTAGCTTTCGCTTTTTGTTTTGTTTCAAATCTCGTCACCATGCCTCGTTTTCTCCTTTTTTTTCTGTTCGGTCAGGTCTGCATTTCAGCAAGTGGGCAAAATAATCTGCCGGCCACCTATCTCTTTGACGAGCCGCCAACCGCAATATTTGCACAGACAATTTATAACGATACCATTGTTTGCGTGGGTACTGTGTTCAAAGAAGGAGATACTATTCATTTTCAGCAAGGCGCATTCATTGCTTTCATTGACTCTTGTGGCAACCTGATTTCTTACCGGAAATATTTTGATGCCCAGGGACGAGATATCTTTTTGAACCTAAGTAATAAAATTATCCGAACAAAAGACGGCGGGTATTGCTTTTTAGGTTCATTAGGCTTTCAAAATTTACTCATAAAGACAGACTTCAAAGGAGACTCAGTATTTATACGGGAATGCCCTTTTCCTTCCGGGTTTCAATATGCGTCTTTTCTTTCGGTCCACGAAATCAATAACGCTTTCTATGTTGTCGGGTATGGTGGCACAGATACGCCAATAGTGGACGATCTATGTATGTATAAATTTGATCAGGAAGGCAACCAACTGGATTATTGTCGTTTCC
>DLXL01000252.1:4305-5441 GCA_003448025.1 Saprospirales bacterium
GAAGGCAACCAACTGGATTATTGGCGTTTCCAAACACCTGAAAATTGCGAATATTTTCAAGATGCGATTGTTAAAAACGGCAACATCGTTATAAGTGCTGCTCAAACCAATGCTTGTGTATCTGGGATCTTCGAATCAAAAACAAGAATATTTGAAGTTGATACAAGTGCAAATGTAGTTTGGGATTGGGTAGATAACGACGGCAATTTAAAACGAGGAGGTGGTTTAGGTTTGAAATCTACTCTTGATGGTGGTTGGGTTTACTCAGGCACATATAATGATACCGTCATTGGTGCCTGGCAATATAACAGGCTTTTTGTAACTAAAATAGACTCAAGCCGAAATCATGAATGGACACGCATCATAGGATACCAAGATATAGATGGCTATAATTCTTTTAAAGACATCGCTATTGATGCGGAAGGTAATTACATCGTTACTGGTCAATATCTAACAGGTAATCCAGACTTTCCAGACACATATCCCACCTATTGCGCTATTGTCACAAAAATCAGCCCTTCTGGTGAAATCCTTTGGACGAATATTGCTAAAGCCTATGAAAATGGCCCTGGTAATGGGTTATTGATGTTTACCACAAATGTAAACCTGCTTTCAAGTGGGAACATCATTATTGGGGGCTACTTGTATCGAACTCTTCCGCTTGATCTACAAAACGAAGGCTGGCTCGCTAAACTTTCGCCGAGTGGTGAGGTGCTGGATGATCCTGATCCACAATGCGGGTTTGTATCTGTTCAACAACCCAATACAGAAATCAATAGCCCTATATTCTGCTATCCAAACCCTGCCGTAAATTTTGTTCAATTCGATTTAAGCTATTTACCTACAGGAATGTTTTGTGGACAAATTACCGTTTACGATCTTATGGGTAAAACAATCGCCTATAAGCCGCTTGCTTTGAATACACACAATATACTTATAGATACACGAAGTTTGCCAGAGGGCATCTATTTGTATCAGGTGGCTTGTGAGCAACATAAACTCTATTCCGGTAAGTTTATGGTAAAGAAATGAGAAGCGAATCAGCTAAAATTTTACAAGGGCTATTCTTTTAGGGTAACCTTTGCAAAGTTCATTTAGACCAACCTCGAAGTGGATGTGTAAAAATTAGATTAGTG
>DLXL01000244.1:0-1874 GCA_003448025.1 Saprospirales bacterium
ATTCCTTCTATACATCCCTCCCCACCTCCCCCCTCTCACCCACTCCCCTACCACCCCTCTACCCCCCCCCCCTCTCCCTCCCTCCCCCCCTTTCTAAAAAAAACCCGCGTTCCCCACCTGCGTTCCCTACCCGCGTTCTAAACGGGTTTTGGCTTCCTGGGCGTCCTGGAAGTCGGGCGCCACTCCGCTGGCTTGTTTGTAGTCGGCAAGAGCGGCCTCTTTATTGCCCATTTTTTCGGATGCTACACCGCGATAGTAATAGGCTTTTACGAAGATAGGATCCACTTTCGTAGCAATATTGAAATTGTCGTATGCCTTAGACAAGGAATCCAGTTCCAGATAAATGATGCCCATATCAAAATAGGCATTGGCATAGTCCGGGTCACGAAGCAGGAGGTCGCGGTAGATGGCAAAGGCCTTATCGTATGCTCCATTTTTCTTGTAATAAACGGCTTTAAACTCCGCGGCTTCCAGATAGGTAGAGTCAACCCGAAGGGCATTGTCGTAGTACTGTAGCGCGAGGCTATTATTGCGGTTGCCAAAAATCCGGCCCAAAAAGAACCAGGCGTCTGCATTTTCCGGATCTATCCGTACGGATTTCTGCAAAGAGCCAATGGCACTCGTTGTATCCCCTTTATCCAGTGCTACCCGGCCTGCCATATAAAAGGCTTCTGCATTTTGAGGATCGCGCTGGAGGATCTTGTCGAGCGTAATCAATGCATCACCGTGTTTTTTTACAATCAGTTGAAATTCACTGAGTTTTAAAAGGGTTGGTATCCGGTCGGGGAAGCGCTGGGCTGCCAGTTTAAGGACTTCAATAGCTCGTTTGGAATCATTAGGGCGTGCATAATCCAGCAATACATCTGCCAGCAAATGATAATGGACAGGCTGCATGGAATCAATGCGCATGGCTTTTTCCAGATCGGCCATCGCTTCATCAAAAGCATCCAGTTTGTAATAAGTCTTTGCCCTTAGGTAAAGCAAGGTATCATTGTTTGGATCCTTTTCCAGTGCTGCGGTGAGTTCTGCCAGTTGTGGGTCAGATTGCAATTCCTGAGCGGCCTCAGAAAGAGGTTCTGCCTTTCTTTCTGGCATAAAGTACCATACAGCCAGGCCAATCACGACCAGACCAATAACAGCGAGTATGATTTTGCGAGAGAGCATTTTATAAAAAGGTTGGACAACCGATTGATTGTATAGGGTATAAGGACACCGGAAAAGAGGTAAAAGGTTGGGAGTTTAAAACTGTTATTTCCACTTCAGGGTTTTAATCATGTGATCTAGATCCTCACGCATAAAAGCGACCACCGGCGCCAGAGAGTCCGGGCGTGCCACTGTATTGAAATACAAAGCTCCGCGCACAAAATTACTTGTGGAATCCGTCAGGAAAAACTGATAAGACGAGGCTGCCGGCCCTTCAACATTAAAAACCATACCATGCACCCGATCTTCCGGGCGGTGTACCGGCTGTTCGTCGATGTAGGTGGCTTTTACCGTGTGTTTGTTGGTCATTTCAAAAGCATCGGCCACAAATTTATCAAAATCCGCTCGGGAGTTGATGGGGTAATAGCTGCAGTAGATCTTGGCATTTAATTGGGGAACCGAGATATTAAACCAGCATTGATCCCGTGGTTTTTCATCAAAATAGGAGGAGTCTTGCTCAATTTTGGCATAAGCGGGTTGCTCAAATGTAAAATGGCAATATCCTTCTTCAAAAGGTTTGTAGGTCTTTTCCGGGTACATCACGCGCGGATAGGCCCGAGGTTTGGGCACTGGAGTATAATCGTTACAAGCTGTGAGCAGGATAAGCAGCACAACAATTGGGAAAAATGACTTGATCATGTACGCTTTTTGCCGGTTAGAACGTGCAAACT
>DLXL01000244.1:2007-5339 GCA_003448025.1 Saprospirales bacterium
TTTGCCGGTTAGAACGTGCAAAGGTACACGCTATGTTTGTCGGGCGTATATTATCTGCGGATATTCCATTGTTTTACCCGTTGGTTTTGCCTGTTTTGGTTCACAGGCCAGGCATCCCTGTCCAGCGATGCTTCCAGTTCTTCCCCCAGACCACTTAATAATTTTGGGAAAAAATTGATTCCGGTCGCTTCTTCAACTTCGTCTATCGAGCAGGCATAAGTCATAACTGGCTGATCACTTATCTGATTGGGAATGATGAAGCCAATGGCCCGTTGCTGATCCGGCGCCAACAGTACCTTATAAAACGATCCCGGAACGGTTACCTTACTGAATCCAATCTGGCCAAGACTACCTTGCGTCAATACGGGACCGGTAACAACATACAATCGCTTGAATTTGCGGGCCCAATCGCGGGCAAGTTCTTCCAGTTCACGCCAGATGCCCATGTTGAACGGGGCACGCTGCGGGCTGATATTGCTCATATAAAAAGTTTCGTCAATGGCCCGGACATCAAAGGCCATATCAGCAGCCGGGCACAAGTGCCCTTTATCATATCCACTGGAGGAATAATCTCTGGGTGTTGCACTTTCGGTGCGTACATCCGGATCAGGCCGGAAACTATTGGGACGTTCTGCCCAGTTTTCGTTCAGGCGGGCACGGGTGAGCTCGTAAGCTACCCATTCCGCCTGCTCATGGTCTTCGTTGTAACCGAGGGCAAACCAGGTATGCAACACGGTTTCTGCTTTGGAAACCGGGAGCATTTCCAGCGTCACAAAGGTGCTGTCGTCAGATACTTTAGATTTCGGGACTGATTTATCCTCCAGCACAACAGGAGGCCTTTCATCGACGGGTCCGCCAATCTTATTCCCGCCAAACTGGTTGAATAAAAAGTAGGCCAGGCCTGCTAATGCGGCAAAGAGACCGGTTTTAAAGAGGAAACCACCTGAAGAAGAGGAAGCATTACGACGGGCCATTTAAATATATTTGTTTCGACAAAGGTAAAAATGCTTTCCATTTTACCACTAAAAGTTTTTTAAAGTATTGGACTAAAAAAAGCAACTCCGCAGATATCGTTAATATTCCAATATAAAAGCTTGATGTTATTTTTGCCGCAAACCATTTTAGTATGTCCAGGATTTCCCGTTTCACATGGCTTTTTTTGACTATTTTCAACTTTTTTTATATCAACCATATAGCGGCACAAGGCATCCAATTTCGGCACTTTGAATGGGAGGATGCCTTGACTCAGGCAAAAACGGAAAATAAAGTAATTTTCGTTGATGCCATTGCTTCCTGGTGCGGGCCTTGCCGGATTATGTCGAAAGAGGTATTTCCGGATTCAGCGTTGGGTGAGTTCTTTAACCGGCATTTTATAAACCTAAAGATGGATATGGAAAAAGCAGAAGGCATTAAAGTGTCCAACCTGTATAAGGTTTGGGCCTACCCCACCCTACTATTTGTAGATGGCAGTGGAAAAGAGCTTCACCGGTCTGTCGGCTACCTGAGTGCCCTGGAAATGCTGGCACTTGGAAGAACCGCCTTAGATCCTACCAGCAATCTGGCGGGCATGGAAATCCAATATGCCGCCGGCAAACGGAACCGGGATCTTATGCTTCAATTTCTCAAAGCCAAAACCGCTGCGTATGATCCTAATGCTGGCGACCTGGCCAATGATTTTCTAAAGACGGAAGAATCGCTGGACACCCCGGAGAACATGGAGTTGATTCTGCAGCATGTAACTGATCCATATTCCCGTGGTTTCCGCTATTTGCTGATGAACCGAAACGATTTTGAGGAAAAATACGGAAAAAGAGAAGTTAAAGTCAAGATTTTAAGTGTTTTCGAGGGCTATCTGCAGGCGCATCCGGAGTTGCAACTTGGCGAAGTGCAGCGGTTGTATGGTACGGTATATCCGGAGAAAGGGGAAGAACTTGCGTCCAGATACAAGGTTGACTATTATCTGAAGCAACGCAACATGGAACAGTTTGCCCTGAGCGCCCTGGAGCATTTTAAGCGGTTTCCGTCTGAGGATCCGGATGAACTGAATGAAATGGCCTGGTTATTTTCAGAGGAGGTACGCAATCCGGAATACCTGGAGACCGCGCTGGGATTGGTACATAATGCCATTTTCATTCATGTATCGACTTACTTTCAATATACCCTTGCTATATTATGGCTTAAGCTAGGCAAAAAGTAAGCGGCTAAAAAAGCGGCAGAGCGTGCACTGGAACTGGCTAAAGCTACAGAAGAAGACTCTTTTTTGATCGCAGAACTCTTGGAAGAAATCCAGAAAAAGTGATCGCCGGTATGGCAAAGGACAATCAGTTGCTGCAGTTTCGAACAACGGCTTTTTGGAGGTCGGGGTACTCCCAGAATTTATGGTAGGAAGCCTGATTGAAACGCTTGTTTTCGTCTGGCGTTTTATCCTGAAAAATAAAATGCGCAAGCACCGGCCAGCCGGAGTACTCAGCAGCTGTAAGCACCCTGCAAACACTTCGTTCCGGATTGGTAGCAGGATGCATGGCTTTTTCTGCAGTTGTTGCCAATGAAATATAACGTGATGTGGTATTGCGACTAGGCTGGAAGAAATCCACCCGGTGGACAGCGGGATCGGAAGGCAGATAAATAGCCTCAAATTCGTCGCCTTCCGCGAATGGAAAACCACTTGGCAATAGTATAGGCTGGGTGTTTGGCACCTTGAAATCTCCTTGTTCCATCAGGCTATCCAATGCCAACAACGCATAGGTAATGGTTTGCTCCTTGGTTCCGCTGTTCTGAGAAAGGTGCAGTCTGGCTATGGTTCGTTTGCCTTCTGAAACCAGCCTTTTCATGTTATCTTTACTGTAATGGCTTACTACACTGGTCAGCGCCATTCGTTTGAGTTCCTGACTGTGCCCGTACCATTTTAATCCAACAAACGCCCCGGCTAACAACAGCACCAAACCACCGACAATAAAGGCCATGTATTTCCGGTTTTTGCCCTCCTGCACTCTTCTGACCCTGTTTCTTGGGGTATCAATTTTTTTGTTAACCCTGAACTCGTAAGCAAAAGCGCCGTCTTTGCGCTTTTCCAAAATGACCTCACAGAGCTCATCTTCGATGAAAAAGGAGTACATTTTGGAATCCTTTACCGAAAAGTCAATCTGCACTACTTTCAAATTGCAATGAAGCATCACGTGGCCTGAGCGATCACCGTGATAAAGCCCCACTTTGTGGCGGCCACCAAAGTCGTCCAGAAATACCCAGTTGATTTGAGCCATGGGCGGGGATTTGGGTCATTTAGGGGCTTTTAATAGCCATTTGGGTCATTTAGGGGAATGGGGGCTTTTTCG
>DLXL01000244.1:5510-5641 GCA_003448025.1 Saprospirales bacterium
TGACTGAAGTGGTGTCCAGGTTAATTGGATTATTCCTTTAACTCCTTGAAGACCAGTGGTATGTACACAAACAAAATGGCAAGTTAATTTCTTAGGCACGCTCCTAAACATCTAACATCTTGTAACCCGCT
>DLXL01000244.1:5959-6154 GCA_003448025.1 Saprospirales bacterium
TACAAGATGTTAGATGTGTTTCCAGTTAGCCTTGATAGCCACATATGACTTGTATACATACCGTAGCCCCTTAAAACTTAAGAACGTCAGAAATTATTAGTTCTTATACCTGTGATTGAAGAAATGTTCAAAGAGCAATGTGGGCCATTAAAATGACCCCCAAATGACCCCCAAATGACCTAAATGACTCCAAAA
>DLXL01000544.1:0-5971 GCA_003448025.1 Saprospirales bacterium
CACAAAGGCGCGAAGGCGCGAAGGGTTCTCCTTCTAAGTATACCTCAACACCCAACCGAACGCCAACTAAAACACCCAAACACTCAAACACCCAAACACTCAATTCGGTATTTGTTCCACTTTAATTCTGCCTTTGGGGACCAGGATGCGCCAATAGGAAAAATCCTGTTCAGCTTCCAGCCCGAATCCGTAGATGACTTCACCGGGCTGACTCACCTTTACAAATTTATCAGTGCGGATCTTGGCTGTTTTTTCATCCCAGATCAGCTCTTCTGTTTCCAGTTTTTCTTGCTTGACAGTAGTAATTACAACACTATCTCGCGCCACAATCCGGCCTTCTGTTTGATAGCGTGTGGCTGATTTGGCGGTTAGGACACTTCTTACACTTAGGTCGGGCATCAAAAAATCCATTTGTATGCCTTCCGGAAATTCCTGCCGGGGTTTTTCGCGACTGGAATGGTTGTGCAGCAATGGTCCGATTACCCGTACCCGTACAAAAGCACTATCGGAATACAGGATTTCTACCTCCCGGCCAACCTCTACGGCAACATCGTCCTGCGTAAATATCTGACGGGTTTCTTTTAAATTATCTGTGCAGGCTGGCAGTAAAAGAACAGGCAATAATTTCCAAACCAATGATTTCATCAGGAGGTAAGACGTTTGAGTCCGAAGCGTACAATAAGTAGTAGTGCAACAACAATCAGGATCAACCATTGTACCGGCACATATACCCAGGCTACCAAATGTAGGCGATTGAGGAAATACATCAGTACAAACACACTAAAAATAGTCATGATCAGATCCGTAAGCTTTCCGAATCCGGGTATTGACCCGAATGAAACATTCCTTCTAACAACCGTTAGTGTAGCTAGCATGGCAACAATGGGCAATACCTGTGTAAGTAGATTGACATTGAAAATACTTCCACCCTGTTCGAACAGAAAAAGGTATACCGCAAGTGCTGCTGCAAAAATGCCGGGCACACAAACCAGATAAACAATAGCAGCGTACAGATATTTCCAGGGGCTGAGATGACCTTCTCCACGGCCCATCATTCCTGCCAGAAGTGCAGTAATCAGAATGAGCAGAAAGTAACCAACTACCGTGATCGGGTTATCATTGAGGTATTGAAAAAGCTCGGATAGTGTCATAGGATGTATTTCTGGCCACAAAAATAGGTAGAACCAATCGTAAAACAACGGGGGCTGCCTGAGGAAACTCAGACACCCCCCGTTTTTCTGCCAGAGAGAATCTTCTGGTGCTGAAATTTAGTTGATGCGTACGGCACTGCGGTACCGACGACCAACTTCTTCCCAGTTCACAACGTTCCACCAGGAAGTGATATAATCCGGACGGCGATTTTGGTAGTGCAGATAATAAGCATGTTCCCAAACATCAAGACCGAGGATAGGCCGACCTTTTTTATCTGCAACGTCCATCAATGGGTTGTCCTGGTTTGGCGTGGAAGTAATAAAAAGATCGTCGTTTTCATCCACGCAAAGCCATGCCCAGCCGGAACCAAAACGGGTGGTAGCTGCCTGGGCGAACAGTTTTTGCATCTCTTCAAAAGAACCGAAATTCTTGTTGATTTTAGAGGCCAGGTCGCCGGTTGGAGTGCCGCCGCCATTAGGGCCCATGATTTCCCAGAACATGGTGTGGTTCCAGTGACCGCCACCATTGTTGCGCACGGCTGGTGGGAGTTTGCTCATCATGGCAAATAACTCTTCAAGGTTTTTACCCTCATGCTCGGTGCCTTGAAGCGCAGCATTGAGGTTATTGACATAAGCGGCGTGGTGTTTGCCGTGGTGAATTTCCATGGTACGGGTATCCACATGCGGTTCAAGCGCGTTGTGGGCATAGGGTAGGTCCGGTAAGGTGAATGCCATTTTTAGGATGAATTTTGTAAATAACTTGAGAAATGTAACCTTCAAAACAGCCCGAAAAGTAAGTTGTTCAGCAAAATTGGAAAAATGAAATATTCAAGGTCGCCTTACCGGCACCCATACCTCTTCTTCCGACTCCGGATCTCCATTCCGGTATTTTTCACCCAATATTTCAAAATGCGGCCGCTCATCCAGTAAAAGTCCGGATGCTGGTATCCATTCCTGTAGTACATACTGCAGTTTTTGAACAAAAGTCGAAATATCGCCCTTGTGTACAAACATCACATAATCGCCTTGCGGGAGCAGGAAAACCTTCATGCCTTCTGGTGGAATTGTACCGGGAACCACCTCCACCAACGCCCATTTTTCAAAAGCATTGGCTGGGTTAAACTGCTGGTAATATCCTTCAGGATACACCTGAAGGGAATACATTTCCACACCCACGCGCCCCGTTATGGCGTGTCGGTGTGGCATAAACTGCCGCCAAAGCTCAACCGTTTTGTTGTCTAGCAAACTCATAGACAAGGAGATACCTACGAAGGTTCGGGCAGGAGTATGGGTTAATTGCATTGGCAGGACGGTGGAGGTTAGACTATTGGACGCTGGAATTGATCCCGGGATAATGGGCTATTAAACATTCTCCAGGCACAAACTCATCAGCCAAAAGTACTCAATCTCATCAACACACAGCGGCGCCACGGTCGCGAAGCGACCCCAAAAACCGCGTAGCGGTGTCATTATAGTAAAACCGCCCGCTACTCCATTGAGCGGCGGGCGGCTAAATCTGCCTAAAGGATAAGTAACCAGACGGAGAAGTTTTTTAGTGGTTCAACTTAAAGTGTACCAACTTGATCGTCCTTAATTGAATTCGGCATTACGCCGAAAAAGAAAAGGTTTAGAATGAAGTCATCAAACAGCTAAAAGCGTATCGAGAACAACAAGAATGAAATTCGGGGGGTAGGGCAAGTTTGTAATCGGTTTGTGAAATGCCCAGCACAAAAGTGAGGCAAGTTTCATTGTGAAATATCAGGGCAAAGCCGGGTTTTAAACTCAGGGTTTACCCTGAGTTTTGTTCAGCGGAACAGTCACTACGGTACTGGTGCCCTGACCAACAGCGCTTTGAACGCTTAAATCAGCATTTAAAAACTGTGATCTTCTGGCCAGATTATCTGTTCCCATGCCTTTTTGGGTGGTGTGCGGGTCAAATCCCTTTCCATCATCTTCCACATGAAGGGCTATTTCATCTTCGGTACGGGTTATTTGCACTAAAATCTCTTTCGCCCTGGCATGTTTAAGGCTGTTTTGGACCAACTCCTGAATGATTCGATAACAATTTAAGGCCAGATCACGATCCAGATCGCTGAAATCGCCAAAATGCTGAAAGGTTATTTGAGGCATACCCTTGCCATGAACCCTGGAGGTGAGGTCGCGCAAGGCCGTAACCAATCCAAATTCCAGCAAAGCGCTGGGCTGCATATTCCGGGCGATATGCCGGGTTTCGGAAACGGTTTCGTCCAGCAGCTTTCGAATTTTTATCCAATCTTCGTCTTTTGACAGTGCCGGCTTTTTGGCATTGATGGTTTCCATCTGAATTTTTACAGCTGCCAATAATCCACCCACACTATCGTGCAAATCCTGAGCCACACGCTGGCGCTCGCTTTCCTGACCTGCGAGCATGCTTTGCATGGATTCAATTTTAAGGTTGTTTTCCAACGCCCGAATTTTCTGCTGGTTGATCTCTTCTCGCTGAGCCGAAACAATTTTATCCATTCGGATACGGTGCTTGTAATCTCGCACTACCACAAACATGGCGAGTATCAGGGCGGCAATAGCTACGCCCATTGTTGTCAGGCCAATTTTTTGTTGTTTGGACTGTTCTTCCACTTCGCTTTTTTCTTTCTCCAGTTGGGCGATTTCTCTTCTTTTTTCCCGTGTGTCAAACTGCAAAGCCAGCCGATGTAAAGCGGCCTCCCGCTCCAAAGCAAGCAGGGTGTCGCCAATTTCTGTAGAACGAGTAGCGTAGTGAAGGGCCAGTTGCAGGCTATCCAGCGATGCATAAGCGGAAGATAGTTGCCGGCAGATGTCATGTCGAAGTGCTACATTGGTCCTGGGGGCTGATTTTTCCGCTTTTTTCAGGAAAAACAGGGCCATATTATAGTCGCCGTCCAAATTACTGTATTTGCCAACGGAATATTGACCCCAGGTGATAAAATCAGGTCGTTTGATCTGCTCTGCCAACCGGAGTGCGTTGGAGGCTTCATACCGGGCTATGGCATATTTCCCGATCTTTCCGTTGTGCTCTACTTCGTGTTTGGCCACCAGGATATCCAGTACGGTGTCTTTCAGTGCCTGGTTTTCCTTGGTAAAAGCTCTGCGTAGAACCAAAGATTTTTGGGTGTCCCCCTTATCGGAATATATTCGACTGAGGCGAGCCAGCAGATGTGTTTTGAGGTACAGATTGGCAGTTCTTTCAGAAAATGCCAGCGCATCCTGTTGCATTTTAATGGCTTCATCGCGAAGACCCCGCGCGGCCATTCGATCGGCCAGATCGGCACGGGTGCGATGGTAAGCCAGGGAATCGCCAGACTTTCCAAAGCGATCTACACTTCGGGCGAGATACTGAAAAGCAGAGTCGGAAAGGCCGGTTTGCTCTTCATCATAATACGCCCAATGATACCAGGCCAGGGCTTGTTTGCGCAGGTCTTTTTCACTGATTCCCTCAGCCAGCATTTTTTTGATCTGATCAAAGTTGAGTCGCTGATCAAATTCCGGTTGTGCCTGTGCCAACCAGGGAAGAAGCAGGAAGAGTGCAAACAAGTTTTTTTTCATCATGTTGAATCTCTTTGCCCGCAAGAGGCGCCAGGAAGCCAAACTATTTAGCGCTGAACCAACTACGCCTTCTCCCGAAATTTGGTTACATACACCATGCCACCCAGGCTAATGAGGAACAGACAAATAGAAATAATTTCAGCCTGTGTTAATTGGAACCCAAGCACTTCGTGCACCACGTTCACCCGGATTTTTTCAATGATAAAACGTTCTACGGCAATCAGGCCCAGGTAAATGAAGAACATCATACCCACGGTTTTGATGCGGCTGCGCAACGACCAAAGGATCAAAAAAATGATGCTCATCATGATCACCTCATAGAAGGGTGTCGGGAAAACAGGGTTGGCCAACTCGCGGCAATAATCAAACTGACAACCTTCTATGGGAACCCCCTCTTTCAATACATTATGCGGATAACGGTATGTCCACATCCAGTCGGGAAGGAACGACATCCAGTCTGGTTTCGGAGCAAGATTGTCGATGCCCCAGTCGCCATCACCTGAAAGTTGGCAACCAATTCGGCCAAATCCATAACCGGCGGTCAGAGAAGGAGCAACGGCATCTGCAGTAGGCCAGAATGGGATATTATGACGCCACATATACCATACTACCATGACAAATCCCATCACCAATCCGCCAAAGAATGCCAGTCCGCCGCCGGAGGTCAACGAACCTATGGGGTCTTGAATAAACGACTCCCAGTTGTCGAACAAATCAAACAATTTAGCGCCGAGAATACCGCCAATAGCAGCCATAACGGTCATTTCGCTCAGGCGGTCGTGCGGATACAGTTTGCGTTCGGTTACCTTGGGTTCTGGCAGTTTGCGGCGTTGGCCATCCCACCAGGTGAATCCGGCCAGGGCTGCGGCGCCCAGGATACCGCCAATCCAGTGCATCTTTCCGGAGAGAATAACCGAAGCCGGATCATGCCGGAATTCAGCATAATGCAGGTATGCATATAGGCCTTTCCCGAAAATAAGCAAGCCTGCTATTGCATTCGACAGGATTTCGCCTATACTGGCAGGCAACCCTTCCGTTATTTTCACCACATCAGGCACATAAAAACCCTCTTTGGCCTTGCGGCGCAGCTCGATGTTGAATACCAGCGCGCTCACCAAAAACGAAAGCGCCAGTACAAAACCGAAGGTCTTGAAAATAGACAACCAGTTGTCAGGCGAAGTACCAATCAGGTCGTGAAAAAGATAAGAAAGGTCTGGGTACATATAGAGTGTTTGGGTGTTTGGGTGTTTTGGTGTTTT
>DLXL01000544.1:6104-7502 GCA_003448025.1 Saprospirales bacterium
GTGTTTTGGTGTTTTAGTGTTTTAGTGCTTTGGTGTTTTGGTTTACCACTAAGGGCACTAAGGTGTTCAGGGGGGTGATCCCTGAATTGCCTTAGTGCCCTATTATTAGCAGTATTATTGCATTTATTACACTTCTGATCAAAAATGTCTGGTTTTCCTTAGTGCGCTTAGTGCCTTAGTGGTAAACCAAAACACTAAAGCACCAAAGCACTAAAACACCAGATACTATTTTTTCTTGCCTTTGGCAGCCTTAGTCTCTGTTGGGATAGACGACATTTTTCCGGCAACGGAATCCTGTACATACTGACCCCAGGTAAGGTTATTGCCGCCTTCTTTATGGGCAAGTGCTTTTTCGATGGCCATATTGGCAGCGTTTTCTACTACCCATTCGAAGTTTTCTTCGCCTACGGAATTGACATCTGCATCCGGTGCGGGGTTGCAGAAGTCGATGGCATAAGGAATACCATCGCGAATGGCAAATTCTACCGTATTGAAATCGTAGCCGAGGTATTGGTTGATCCGAAGTACCAGATCATGCATTTGCTGGCGAAGCTCCTTGCTCACTTTATGATCGGCTACATAACGCAGGTGGTGTGGATTACGTGGCTCGTAGTCCATGATGCGCACATATTTGCCGCCCAGGCAATAGCAACGGAAGTAGGAATCGAAATTAATGGCCTCCTGCAATAGCATGACCAGGGTGTTGGTTTCGTTGTAATCGCGGAAAAATTCATCGAAATTTTCCACTTTGTACACGTTTTTCCAGCCACCCCCGGCGTGTGGTTTCATGAACAACGGGAAACCACCCAGATAGTCAATCATTTTTTCCCAATCCAGCGGGTATTTCATGTTGCGGAAACTCTGGCCGGAAGTATCAGGCGGCATTTCTTTGGAAGGCAACAGAATAGTCTTGGGCACCGGAACGCCTATTTTAGTGCTCAGGCAATTGTTGAAAAATTTCTCGTCGGCACTCCACCAGAAAGGATTGTTCAGTACAGCGGTTCCGTTCAGCGCTGCATTTTTCAAATAGGCGCGGTAAAACGGCACGTCCTGACTGATTCTGTCAATCATTACGGCATAAGGTGTTGGATTGCCCTGCATCAACTCGTCTACATGGGTGGGTTCTGCCATTACACCTTTCACGTTTTTGGCATTAACACGGGCTACAAAAGCCTCTGGAAAAGAGCTTTCTTTTCCGTGAAGAATTCCGATTTTTTTCATGAATGTTGTTCGTTGATTTTTGAAATGCTGACGATTGGGTTTTGGCTTACAGCCACAAAAAGCGGCAATTTAGGCCATTTTTTCAGCCCACAAAGCACAGGGCGTAAAACTACTTAACTTTTTGGATATTGGACGGCCTACGGTAGGCCGTCTACCGTCTACCGTCCACCGTAAGCC
>DLXL01000544.1:7627-7904 GCA_003448025.1 Saprospirales bacterium
ACCGTCTACCCCAGCAACTGCTCGGCGTGGTTTTCGGTATCCACTTTGGAGATTATACGCTCAATTTTACCATCGCCATCAATAACGAAGGTGGTGCGCAGAATGCCCATGTAGGCGCGGCCCATAAATTTTTTCTCGCCCCATACGCCGTATGACTCTGCCACTTTGTGGTCTTCATCGGCCAAAAGACTAAAGGGTAGGCTGTATTTATCCTGAAACTTCACGTGCTTTTTTACGGAATCCGGACTCACGCCCAGGATTTCATAGCCTTGAGATT
>DLXL01000544.1:8044-8300 GCA_003448025.1 Saprospirales bacterium
AGGATTTCATAGCCTTGAGATTGAAACCTGGGATAGCCATCCCGCAGACTGCAGGACTCCGCAGTACAACCTGGGGTGTCATCTTTCGGATAAAAATACAATACCAGTTTTTTGCCTTTGTAATCGGCCAGGCTAACGGTTTGGCCCTTTTCATTCAGGGCAGAAAATGCAGGGGCGAGGTCGCCTTCTTTTAAGTGGGACATTTTAGAATGTGGTTTATGTAGTTTATGGGGTTGTTGGGGGTTTTGGGGGGTTG
>DLXL01000643.1:0-861 GCA_003448025.1 Saprospirales bacterium
CACAGTAGCCAATGTTCCATTGCTGCAGGAGCAGAACATCCCGACAGGACTTGACTTTACCCTGGATCCACCGCTGTGCGATGGCACCCTGGGTTATCTGGTAGTGACTCAGATCAACGGCGGTATTGGTCCGTTTGAATACTCCATCGACGGAGGAGCGACGTTCTTCCCTGCATCAGACATTGATGATCTGCTTCCTGGCGAGACCTATGATCTGGTGATCCGTGATGCGAACGGCTGTTTGGTGGATGAGACGGTACCGGTACCGGTACCTCCGACGCCGGCAGTGGCGCTGCCACCATCCTTTGAGATCGTGTTGGGCGAGAATCAGCAATTGGTGGCTCAGATCCCGAATGCGTTCCCGCTCCAGTTAATTGATCAGGTGATCTGGACGCCAACGACAAGCCTGACGTTTGCAGGCAACAGCATTCAGCAGCAGTTGAGTCCGACGGCGATGCCGTTTGTGACCACAGAATATCAGGTAACAATCCTGACGAAGGAGGGTTGCAAGGCGGAATCCCGGACGATCATCCGTGTAGACCGCGACATTGACATCTATGCACCGAATGTGATCTGGCCGGACGATCCGGATTCAGACAACTTTGCCTTTACACTGTTCACCCGCCCGGGCTCAGTACGTCAGATCAACAGCCTTCAGATCTACGATCGTTGGGGTACGCAGTTGTGGGTAAACCGCAACTTCATGCCAGACGATATGAACGTTGGTTGGGGAGGCGACTACAAAGGTTCACCGATGAACCCGGGCGTATTCGTCTGGTGGGCAGAGGTGGAACTCATCGACGGAGTAGTGATCCTGATGAAAGGCGATGTGACGGTAGTGAGGTAGAGTGTTTGAGTGTT
>DLXL01000643.1:1008-7401 GCA_003448025.1 Saprospirales bacterium
TTAGTGTTTTAGTTGGCGTTCGGCCGGGGGATTTGGGTCCTCTGGCCGAACGCTTTTTTGTACTCCTTTGTGCCTTAAGTGGCTTTGTGGTTTTAATTTGGCGCACTTAGCGTACTTAGCGGTGCACCCGCAATAGGAAGTAAATTTTGCCGTTTAGGACAGATGCTTTCCAAAACCACTCTAAGCTTGTATATCCTGGCAATACTGGCGCTTTCAGGATGGATTGCCTATCGGCATTATGAGCAAAAAGTATGGTTGAGGTATGCCGGGTTGTTGCATCAGGATATGGTGAAATGCAGAGTAATAATTGAAAGGGACAATGAAGCCTTGGAAAATAGCATTAAAAAAAAGTCTTATAATTATCCTTGCCAGAAAACCACGTCAGTTTTATATAAAGCCAGACAGATCAATACATTGATCAATCGAACACGCCAATTTTTTCATACTATCCTTGAGACTCATAAAATTTATCCTTGGGCCCAAAGTGCCTTTGCCTACAATGACCTGCTGGTTTCAAGAGTAGAGCAGGATGTATTACGTCAAAAATTTACAATATTTAGAGATAGCCTTAATTTTTTGCTGACTTCCGATAGAGCCTTGGCCCAACAAATTTCAGAAGCATGTATTATAAATGAAGAAATACTCAACTCAGCACGAACCGATCAAAAAGTGATGTACATATTGGGGTTGGAGCTTCGGTTGCTGGCTTTAGTACATCAGGCGCTGATCAGCCTGGAAGCAGAAGTAACCGTAAAAGATCCAATGCCAGATAGGGTTTTGCCGGCCATCGCTTTGGAAGCGCCTTGTATTAAGGCGGGAAAACCTTTTCTCGGAGAGATATATGGTATTCATTACAGCAGTCAATATGATACCATGCTTCGTTTCTTCGCAAATAATCAGCCATTGCCCAATGAAGGCGGCATAGGTAAACTGAAATTATCCACGAAGGGGCTTAATCAAAAACTGGAGGTCTCCGTTCAGATGAAGCATCCATTTGAAGATTCGTATGAAAAAGTAGTCAAAAAAATACCTTTTCAGAACCTATGCAAAAACTGATCAAGGATATAGTTCTGGGGCATGGACTTTATGTAGTGCTTTTACTGCTGTTAGGCGGCTATGTCCTGTATGTTGAATACTACAATCAGGAAGGCAAACTCAAAGAAGTACTGACGCAAGACTTGCAGGTCGTGGGGAATGTGTTTTTTGCTAACTATCGACGTCTACATGGAGCAATAATAAAATCTTCCGAAACTTACCCCTTCGAGCAGGCTGAGCATTATTGTAATCGATTAATCCATTTGGAGCAACAATCAGATTCATTACGTCAGTGGATCACGAACGGAATAGCTGGTAAACACAAGCCTTATTTTCCCGCGCTTAAAGAAGCATATAATAATCAGGTGGAGTTAGCTACAATCTATTGTGATGAAGATATTGGCGTCAAAAAATCGCTTTCTGCATTCAATCCGGAGATTGCTCCATTGCAAAAATTTGATGGTTCCCATTTTTTGGAACATGCACAAATCGCAACAATGATAAATCAGTTGATTTCAGCCAATTACTTTGCAACTAAGGTGGCTGGAATTGATAGTAATTGTTGGGCTCCTTTTAACCTAAGTGCAACTTTTGACAATCTCAATTTCAGCGATAATAATTGGATTCAATCTGATATTATTCTTGGGATTTATAGGCCATATTTAAATAATGGATCTATTGCCCCTCGTCTCTTCCTCAACCATCAGGAATTCCCCATCAAAGACGGCATAGCACCATTCAAGTATAGGTTTGACACGCCGGGAATCCACCCGCTCCAGGTGCGTTGGCAGTATAACCACCCGAATACGGATTCCGTTACGGTGTTTGAAAAAACCTACTACGTGAAGGTGGATAAACCTTGATTTGTGAATTGCTTTATACCATCCCCTCCTGCCCGGATATAGCTCAAATCCTTGTACCTTTGCCAGGCGTTTTTCCGCTTGCCTTGTATTCATGGATTGGCTGCTACATTCTCCTGACGACCTGCCTGCTATTATGCCGGAAATCATTTCCGCGCTGGGCGCCCGCCGCAAAATTGCCCTTTACGGCGAAATGGGCGCTGGTAAAACCACCTTTGTGAAAGCTTTGAGTGCGCACCTGGGTGTAAAAGACAATACCTCCAGTCCTACCTTTTCCCTGATCAATGAATACCATTATATAGCACCAGACGGTTCGTCGGCCTTGCTGCACCACCTGGATCTGTACCGGTTAAAAAATGCGAACGAGGCATTCGATATCGGACTGGACGATCTGATGCACGATCCATGGTTCTGCATTGTGGAATGGCCACAAATCGCGGAAGGGTTTTTTCCGGAAAATTCGGCCAGCATCCACATCGAAATATTAGGCGAAACCCAAAGGAGAATTGTTTTGTCCTGACAATGTATGCCGGAATGGTATTCCGGCCAGCAGGGCAAAGCCGCTCAAAGCCGGAATACCTTCCGGCATACAGCCAAGCCCAACGTCAACTAAAACACCCAAACACTAAAACTCCCAAACACTCAAACACTCAAACACTAATCACTACCTTTGCGCCGCAAATCCCCTGATCATCTCACCCACCACATATTCCATGGAAGAACTCCTGCAAAAGTACAAGGAGAAAAAGCCCGAAATCATTTTTGAATGGCACGATGAAGAAACCGGCGCTGAAGGCTGGATCGTGATCAATTCCCTCCGAAACGGAGCTGCCGGCGGCGGCACACGCATGCGCAAAGGACTAACCTGCGAAGAAGTTGTTTCTTTGGCCAAAGTTATGGAAATCAAGTTCAGCGTTTGTGGACCTGCCATTGGAGGCGCCAAAAGCGGCATTAACTTCGATCCCTCCGATCCGCGCAGGCTGGAAGTACTGGAACGCTGGTACCGTGCAGCCCTTCCCATCTTGAAAAACTACTACGGAACCGGCGGCGATCTGAACGTAGACGAGATCAAAGACGTAGTTCCTATTACTGAGGCGCTGGGCCTCTGGCACCCGCAAGAAGGCATCGTCCGCGGGCACTTTAAGCCCTCTGAAGGCCAACAGATTAACATTATTGGTCAGTTGCGCTACGGCTGCACCAAAATAGTGGAAGATCTGGAATACGTTCCGGAAGGAGGCAAGCACAAATACGCGGTAGCAGATTTGATAACCGGTTACGGTGTGGCAGAATCAGTGCGCCATTTTTATGACATTTTCCACCATAGTGATCTGAATGGTAAAACGGCTATTATTCAGGGGTGGGGAAATGTAGCTTCGGCTGCAGCTTGTTACCTGGCTAAAGAAGGGGTGAAAATTGTGGGTATTATTGATCGTGATGGTGGGATCATTGCTCCGGAAGGCTTGAGTCTCGACGAAGTAAAGCAACTTTTCAATGAAAAGGCCGGCAACAAACTGCACAGTCACCGAATGTTGCCATTCCAGGAGGTAAATGAAAAGATCTGGAAGCTTGGCGCTGATATTTTTATACCGGGCGCAGCATCCAAGCTCGTTACCCGTGAACAAGTAGACAGCATGCTGGCCGGCGGAATTGAGGTAATCGCATGCGGCGCCAATGTCCCATTTGTGGATGATCAGGTATTCTTTGGTCCTACAGCCAGATATGCTGATGAGCATACCGCAGTAATCCCTGATTTCGTTTCAAACTGCGGAATGGCACGTGTTTTTGCCTACCTGATGCAACCCGATGCTGTCATGACAGACCGGGCTATTTTCTCGGATACTTCAGTAACAATTCGCAGGGCGTTGGAAGAAGTTAGAAAAAATAACGATTTTCCCCGAAAAATATCCACAACCGCCCTATTTTTGGCGCTGAAAAAGCTGGGTATTTGATAAGAATAACCGACTATTGCCCAGTTTTTCTAATCTGCTTGAAGACGAAATCCCTCTTCCCTAGCGATAAATGCCCTAAAAAACGGGAAACGAACAAAACTGTAACATTCATTTCATTAAAAATTCAGCAACCCTATGACGGTTCGGAAATTAACTTTTACGCTCCTTTTGACCTCTTTTGGGCTGGGTTTGGCTGCACAGGATGCAGGCACCTACCGCTCATTCACTCCTGCCGACCAGTGGGAATTGGGCGTTGACCTCGGTACACCTATGATAATTGGCGATATCGATGCGAAATTCCCAGGTTTCGGCGGCGGCCTTCACGTACGCAAATCCCTCGGCCACGTATTCTCTGTACGCCTGGGTGGTTTGTATGGTTCTATGAAAAACGAAAACACCGGCACTAATACCGACCAATCTGAAACCTCTTGGTTCAGCGGAAGCGGTCAGTTGGTGATGACGGTGAATAACCTCCGTTTCGACAAGCCTTACCGCAAAGTAGGCCTGAATGTATACGGTGGCTTGGGCTACGCTTCAACAAACGTTACCTTCAACGGTACTGAACTGGATCCAAAACCTGCCGGTGCTACTGTTGAGTTCGGTGCAGGCCTGGCTTTCCGCTTCAGCTCCAAATTCAACCTCGGTGTTGAATACACCGTAGCTCAAATGCTTGGCTCTGACGGCGACCTGCTCGACGGCGATAACAACGTTGGCGACAGCCGCACTACTTACCGCGACGCTTTCCACTGGCCACACTTGTCTTTGAACTTCAACCTGGGTGGCAAAGACAAAGCAGGTAACAAAAAATCCGAGCCACTCTACTGGGTGAACCCAATGGAAACGGCTGGTAACGCTATCTCTGAACTCGAAAAGCGTCCGATCTACGATCCAACTGACACCGATGGTGACGGCATCATCGACGCTATCGACGACGAAGACAACAGCCCTGCAGGCGCTCGCGTAGATACTAAAGGTGTAACGCTTGACTCTGATGGCGACAAAGTACCTAACTACATGGACAAAGAGCCATTCTCTCCTCCAGGTTACACGGTGAACAAAGACGGTGTTGCTCAGGTGCCAAAACCAATCACTGAAGCTGACGTTAACCGTATTGTTGACGCTAAGATCGCTGCAATCAAAATTCCGGAACCAAAGCCTACAGAATGGTTCCTCCCAATGGTGAACTTTACAGATAACAGCTACAGCGTTCGTTTCGGCGAGTACGATAAACTGTACCAGGTTGCTTCTGTATTGAAAGCTAACCCAAGCCTGAAAGTAGTAGCCGTTGGTCACACCGACGCTCGTGGACCAGAAGGTTACAATGCCGTTCTTTCTTACAACCGCGCTAAAGCTGCTATTGAAACCCTTGTTTCTCAATACGGTGTTTCTCGTGACCGCGTGATCCTCAATTGGGCTGGTGAAACCACTACCCTCGTTCCTGCTAAAGGTTCTAACTCTATGAACCGTCGTGTGGAATTCCGCGTAGCCAAAGGCGAAACCGAAATGGCTCGTCCGGAAGGTAAAGAAGCAGGCAAAGGCAGCTTCAAAGGCAACAAAGACGCCGGCTATTAATTGATAGCTTCCGTCTTGTCATAACAATGGGCAATCCCTTCGCTGGGGTTGCCCATTCGTATTTATGGAAAGTCCTGGTGGTATTTGTTTCCCGCGGAGTTATGTTTCCCGCAGATTTACAGAGATTTTTCCGCTGATTTTCGCAGAACACATTCGGCCTGAGATTCCGTTTAGGGAAAGAAAATACCAAGAAAAATCTGCCGAAGGCAGAAAAAATCCGTGTCATCCGTGTTCCAAAAATCCGTGTCATCCCAAGTAATAAACAATCCATTAACCACGTTCAAAGGAACTTTTTTCAAACTCCTGCGTCTACATACCAAATCACTGCATTATGAAAACGAACATCATGAGATATGCAAGTTTTGCACTCGTCGGCTTGTTGCTGACAGGGGCTGCCGGATTCCGCATGGCAGACCGTCTGGAGCCCGTGCCGACGAAACCAGAAGCGCTTGATCTGGCTTTTCAGCACGGTGAGCGGTTGACGTATAAAATCTACTACAATCTCAACTTCATCTGGGTGCCGGCCGGAGAGGTCACTTTCCAGGTGTTTGATGAAGGAAACCAGTTGCACTACAAGGCAAAGGGAGAAACCTACGACTCCTATGAGTGGTTCTTTACGGTAAAGGATGAGTACGACTCGTGGGTAGATAAAAACACCCTGCTGCCCAATTATTCCGAGCGCAGCGTTAATGAGGGGGATTACCATATTTTTGAAAAGATATCTTTCAACCAAAGCGCCAAAAAAATGACTGTTTGGCGTTCTTCCAAGCGAGGAGAAAAGGAAGAAAAAACGGAACATTCCGTCCAGGCAGAATGTCACGATGTGCTGTCCTCCCTCTATAACCTGCGCAATTTCGACTTTGGTAGCCAGTCTTCCGGGTATGCCGTTCCACTCCGGATCTTTATGGATAAGGAGGAATATCCTCTGCAAATGAAATACATGGGAGGAGAATCCAACAAGAAGGTGTATAAAATCG
>DLXL01000643.1:7530-13251 GCA_003448025.1 Saprospirales bacterium
TTCCAACAAGAAGGTGTATAAAATGGGGCGCTACAAAACCCTCAAATTCCAGCCGGAGGTTATTGCCGGGAATGTATTCAATGAAGACGCCAAAATGACGGTCTGGGTGTCTGACGATGCCAACCGCATACCCCTGCTCATTGAATCGCCCGTTTCGGTAGGCTCCGTCAAAATGGTATTAAAAGAGTACTGGGGGCTGAAACATAATTTTGAGGCGAAGAATTAACATACAACTATTACCGGTCATTCTTACCCTAACCGGAGCATGTAAATGCCGGTCTACCCGGTTAAACGATCCAAAGCCTGCTGATTTCACCGCTTAGCAACAGGCGGGGTTTTTCAATTGATTTAACGATGTCACTGAACAAAAAATGGAGGGGAAGGCCAGGTCTATCTTGGTTCATGAACGAGTTTCAATAGTTCCTCTATGCTTTCAGCATCTTTCAGCTCGGAATAAGAAACAGGAATGTCGGGCTGTACCCCCAGATGATCAAAAACGCCCGAAGGACGGTAGGCTCTTGAGGTAGAAACCGTAAATTGGAATTTGGAATGCGGCAGCGTAAGCGCCACGTTCGAGCCATGTGGATTGGCCAGGCCGCCGGTTTCTTCGCCCACTATAATCGCTCGCTGGTAATCTTTCATGATTGCGGCAAACATACCCGACATAGAATAGGAGTTCCGGTTTGTAAGGAGGTATACGACGCCTTCATAGAAATGTTTTTTAGAATAATGCTGCCTTGGCCGCGTGTAAATCTCATAAATGGGTTCGCGAGAAACGGAGTCTCTTTCCACTGTTATCTTTTGAATCTTGGTATTTTTGGTCATTACGGCCGCAGCTAATTTCAAAATGGGTTTTTTCGGTAAAAACCGGAATGCCCTGAGCGCTTTCGGGAAGGCGCCGTAAAACGCAGGGCTCATCTTTACTTTCGCTTTTGACACCAATACCCACGGTGTTTTTAACAGATAATGATTGATTTCCTCCGTGACAGAGTGTTCGCCGCCTCCGTTGTCTCTGAGATCAAGAAAAAGGGTATCAATCCGGTGCTCCTGAATTTGTCTGAAAACGGTCTTGATACTGTCCCTGTACCCTTTGTACGTCGAGAAGTCGTGAAGCGTCAGAAGCCCTACGCTACGGTCTTTCAGGTATGTAAAATCCAGGTGGGCGCGTTTGGGCACAGGAGATACCGGAAAAAGTATACGTATAAGGCTGTCGTATTGCGCTGATTCAAGGCAGGCTGCGTGCTTTTCGTAGATATCGCCGTTCGCCAAACGGGTTTTCAACAACACGGAATCCGTATGACCATAGAGCAGCCAGTACATCCTGTTGAAGCGGTAGGAAATCTGTCTGTATCTGAAAAGATCCGATTCGCCAAACGTCATCAGGCGCATGTTGTCTATCACTTCGTCTATCGGTTTTTGGTTGATTTCAAGAATAACGGTCGAATCCAGGCGCGCATCCTGAAGAAATTGGCTTTGAACAATCACACGTTGATCGTCATCCAGATAAATCCAGAATGGGAAAACTTTTCCGCCTTGTTTAAAGTATTGTGCCCGATCTTCATTGGGATAGTAAAGCGCGGTATGACCGTCGTGTAAGGCTGCAATGAGGCCGGCCAATTCCACATACCACAGCTCTTTGGTCATCGGCTTCAAATTGCTTTTTACGCGCTCCATCCGCTCCTCAAACTCCTTTTGGCTGATAAAATGATAGGGTTCGGGGTGTACCTCGTGCAATTTATTTTGCACCCAGGTAAGTTCCTCCAGCAGCAGCGAGCGATCAATGAATGTGCTGGCAGCGGGTTGCGCGACGGATACCTGCGCGGTACATGACAGGCTGAGCGCCGCGGCCAGGCAGCAGGCGTAATGCATATTATTCTTTGATTATTTTTGAAACACCCCAATTGGTTGTCGGGAAACGCAAGAAATACATACCGCTTGGCAATTCGACAATAGATACCGTCAAGTTGTCGGAAAGCATCCCGCGGAGCATCAGCCGGCCGGTCAGGTCGGTAATCACGTATTCTTCGCCATTCATCCGTTCATCTGATTTGATCTGTATATAATCATTCGCCGGATTCGGAAAAACAGAAAAGCGCGGGACTTCGCTTTCCTCCGTACTCAGGGTGCTTAAATCGGCAACACACCGTATGCAGCATCCGTATTTGGCGAAATAAGCATTGCGAACGGCATAATCCTGCGGGTATGCCAGTTCCAGAAAAAATCCCATGCCGGGGCCTACCTGTGTGGAAAGCCAATAGCTCGCCGCTGCATCGTTGCTGAAAGAGAACGCACCGGCGTCGTTCCGGCCTCCATTGGGAATTGCCGAAAAACCGGAAAGGTTGGTGGCGTTGGTATTGGGCGATCGCCAATACGTCAGCCCCGAACTTTTCAGAGCGCCGCCGGCTTTGTTGGGCATATTGCCGGGTTGCTGGGGATTTGCATTGGGATCAAGAAAGAAGATGAGCTTGTAGAGATCCGCCAACGAGGGAACGCGCCATCCGTTGGGACACGGATTTCGCGCGTCGGATGCAACAAAGAAATTATACAGTTTTCCGTACGGACAATCATAACTTGTATCGTTTTTGTAGGAACACATCCCCGGACCGGTCAGTCCGCTCCAAACGGCTGCCTCGTTCACATTCGGGATCACATCTCCGTTCTGGAAACGGGTCACTTTCAGGTTCTCTGCAAACCAAACGAGATCATCAATAACGACCGTTTTGTACGTATTTCCGTCTATGTCAGCAACCTGACTATATGTTACACCGGGGTTATGCACATTAACCGCCCCACAGGTATGGTCGTCTGATGACTGGCTAAAAGCCGTAAAAACGCCTGTTGACAATAAGGTTGTAAGCAGTAAGGTTGAGACGCTGAATTTGTGATTTGATCGTTTCATGTGTCTTGAAATTCTGTATGAAAAATCAAATTTATGAAAAATCTAAAATTAGATTGATTGTTTCTGTTCAGTTTAAAAAGTATATCCAAGCCTCAGTGAACCTAACATAAAGGGGGTCTCACCAACTTGCTTGGCGAGCGTCTCGTCTTCATAGATAGGCCAGGGATTTGATTTGTAAATTACGCCGGCAACACCGAATTGAGGAAGAATATAAAGTTTTTTCCTGGCAAACTCAAATTTATATCCAATATACCCTGTGACCAACCAATCAAAACTGTTATAGGTCTTTCCGGTAGTTACATGGTTTTGCAATACGCCCAATCCGGTAGTTTGTGAAAATTCGAGGTGAAGCCCTTTCCAGAAGTATTGCCGGTAGCCACTCGCCATGCTGTAGTCTGCAAAGCGGCCTTCCGTTTCACGGTCTCTCGGAAAATCAATGTTTAACCCAACGTAAGCATCTCCTCGTAAATTACCTTTCTGCCACAATTTTACGACAAAATGGGTGCGGGTACTTTGTACTAAGAACGGCCATAGAATATCTGTTTCAATGGCAAATTTGCGCCCTTGGGGTTCAGTTTGAGCGAAAGTGGCTGAAGTTAACAGGCTAACTATTCCGAGAATGAGAAGCGATTTTTTCATTGTTGTTGCATTTTATTTGACGCAACAAGGTTGTATTAATAAGTTTAGAATTCGCTTAACAAATGTTAACAAATCACTTCATCATCTCTTTTCGTAATCTGCTCATGTGCTGAGGGGTGATACCAAGAAACGAAGCCGTGTACTGGAGAGGCACACCTAAAATAATCTCCGGGTTTTCTTTCAGCATTTTTTCATATCTTTCATAAGCCGTTTTTGATTGCAGTATTGCAACTCTTTTTTCCATGGTGATGAACAGATTTTCCGCAATGACACGTCTAAATATTTGCAATTTAGGAATTAAAACAGACAGCTTTTCCAAGTCGTTTTTTGAAATTACTCTTAAAACAGTATCTTCCAAGGCTGAAATGTTTTCATGTGTCGGTGTGTTGGTCAGAAAGCTGGTGAAGGAAGAAATAAAGTGATTTGCTGTTACAAAGAAACAAGTTACTTCGTTTCCGGCATCTTCCATGTAAAAATTGCGAAGTTTCCCTGAAACGACAAATGCTACCTGGTCGCAAATTTTACCTTGTTTTACCCAAAAGCCGCCTTTGGAAAGTTCTAAATAACCGAAGGCGTTTTCTATGGCATTTATTTCCTCTGGGGTCAAACTTACGATCTGGTTGATGTTTTTTGTGAGCACGGTCATACGGATTGATTTTTGTACAAAACTAACATTTTCATTCGGAGCGCTGCAACGAGGCTCCCCAAAAATCTTCTTCCGTTCCATTACCAACGGCAATGACTATATTGATTTCAGCTCGGCGTACTCACGTATTATCTTTTATCTGCTCTTCTACACCTCACGCTGCCAGGTTTTGTGCATGTTTAACGGTTATGTTTGATAGTTTTAAAAATAAAATTCTTGCAGTTTCACCGCAGCATCAAAATTTGAATAATCTCTTAATTCTTCCGAATAAGGTTGTCAACTGAATATTTCCCCGGCCCGGTAAAAAACAAGGCGATATAAGACAATAAGTACATCAGGGCATGTTCTCGGTCAGCAAAAGGATCCTCGCCGTGGATGATGAAAACGATGACCAACATCAATATGATCAAAGGAATTAGTGCTAAGCGTGTAAACAGACCGAGTAATAAGAAAATAGTGCAGAATAGTTCTGCAAAAACCGTCAGTGCGTATGAAACCGTTGTGCCTACGTGAAAGGGGTCGGGCCAATCCGTACTACTTTCCGAAAATTCTGTGAACTTCGGCCAACCGTGCAAAAGCATGAGTGCACAACTTAACCTTAATACGAGTACGCCGACATCAAATGACCATGCTTTTACGGACAACAAGTTGTGCATTAAAAGTTTAACTTTTGAAACCATCCTATTTTGCTTTTTTAGTTTGTGCCTACTCTGGTCGGTTTTCAGCCTCCCCGGTCTCATTTGCTTTTTCCGTTCAATGGCCTGAAACAACCGGGATATGCAAGCCGTACGCACGGCATCACTCCCGGTAGATCGTCGAATGTATGCTCACCGGCAAAAGACAACGCCACCTGCCGAAGGATGCACAGACGCGGGGGGATTCTGACCGTAGCGCTTGCTACGTCCAGAAAATTGCCGCTTTCGGCCCAAAAATATTTTTTGAAATCAGACGCGACCGTCTCTGTAGTTGCCCTATATCTTCACCACCCGGACCATCGCCTCTGCTCCACCCTGCTCCCGCAAGCGGAGCAGATAGACGCCCGGCAACTCGGCGGCAAAGGAAATCTGCAACCGGCCTGATTCGACGCCGACCTCGCCGGCGCGCAGCAGTTTGCCGCGCATGTCCGAAATTTCATAGATGAGGGTTCCGCCCATCGCGGACTCCACCGTAAGCCGGTCGGACACCGGGTTCGGATATACCCGGAAGCGCCGGTCGGTTTCGGTTGTGGACGAGACGTTGTCGGCCAGGCCGTCGCAGTCGTTGTCGAGGCCGTCGCAAAATTCGGGCGCGCCGGGATAAATCGTGACGTCTGCGTCGGCGCAATCGGCCCCGCCGCCGGCATATCCGGAAGGCGGCGCGTCTGCGCAGCTGCGCAGGGAATCGGTTGGATTTCCGTATCCATCGCCGTCATTGTCGAGGAAATAGGTGTAAAAAACGATGCCATCGTCGGTGAGGCCGTTGCAGTCGTTGTCGAGGATATCGCACAGTTCGGGTGCGCCGGGATAGACCGTGGCGTCTGCGTCGGCGCAATCGGCCC
>DLXL01000643.1:13517-17030 GCA_003448025.1 Saprospirales bacterium
GCCGGCATATCCGGAAGGCGGCGCAGTGGCGCAGCTGCGCAGGGTATCGGCAGGATTTCCGAAGCCGTCGCCGTCGGCATCCAGATAATAGGTGTAAAAAACGATGCCGTCGTCTGCCTGTCCGTTGCAGTTGTTGTCGAGGCCGTCGCAAAATTCGGGCGCGCCGGGATAAACCGTCGCGTCGGCGTCGTTGCAGTCATTTTGCGAAGTGACCCCGTCGCCATCCTGGTCGATATATAGGTATTCAATGATCAGCCGACAGCGTACCGGATTTTTAAACAATCGGAGTCCCTGGACGGTGACTTTTCCAAACGCATCGGTTTGGATCACCCCGCTTTGCAGCACGGTGTTATCCGAAACCCGGATGAGGCGCCACTGCAGGTCGGTTCCGGGCGAGGGGGTGAACAGCACGGGTTTCATGACCGTCACATCGCAAAGTGCCGAATCGCCCGGGTAGTTGTCCACGGCAACCGGCGATTGTCCGGTCAGGAAAAGATTACATGCCCAGCGGGTGGCCGTGTCGGAGAGGCTGTTTACATCCCAGTCATAGTAACCGCCCCAGGTTCCCCAGGGCGTGCCGTCTGATACGTCGCCGTTTCCGAGCACGGGTTGCCGACCGGCCAGTGCAAAGTTTTGATCGTCATTGAAAAAGCCGGGATACGAGCGATCGGCCCTGAGCCTGGACTGAAACGCGGCGGCGCATTTTTGGGTTCTGACGGGACTGACCCACTGGCCGATGTCCGGACAACTGGTCTGCGGATCGTCGGAGGTCCAGTCGGACGCGGTGTGGTCGCGGTTGTCCCAGTACAAATGCACACCCAGCCCTTTGTTGTTCAACGAATTATACAATTGAATATGCTGCGGCCCCCATTCGGCGGCATCGTCGCATCTTCCGCGGTAGATACGGGTCAGGCAGTAATCGCGGCTGAGTGGAGAAATACGCACAGACGGATCGAAGAAATCATTGACCCGGAGGGTAATCCCGCCGGGGCCTTTTTCCGTGGTGACTAAGTTCGTCTGGGTGTTCCCGAAAAGCCGGGCGCCTGTTTCGGGCGTATAATGCGGTGGCACGAAGGCTGTGGCGGCGGAGAAGCGCTCGGGTTTCCAGCGCGACAGCAGCAGCGTGCCGGTTCCGCCCATGGAATTGCCCATGATAGCGACCCGTTGGTTGTCAATATTGTAGGGCGAGGATTGGATCAGCCAGTCTATTGTCCACATCAGCCGCCGGAGGGTATAGGGTACCACCACTGCGTTGGCAGGTGGGTTAGCGGCGTTGGTAGCGCTCAGTCCGGTATGCCAGCCGAACCAGTTGCTGGGCCGGTCTTCATTGACCACGCCGTTGCCTGCGATAAAAAGCCGGTCGTCGAAGGCGATCGTCACGCCGTCCACCGGAACATTTCCGGTATTGCGGTAATGGCCGGAATTGGGCGCATAAGCCCAGTAGCTGCCCTGCTGGCCGCCCCCATGCAGGCAAACTACGGCAGGCAGAGGCCCGGCAGGAAGTCCATTCTGCGGACTGAACACTGCAAAAACGTGCGGCGCGCCATTTTTTTCTGCGTTTGCCATCACCGGAAAATCCGGCCTTGCATCGTCGGGATCGTTCCGTCCATCCGCCCATACAGCGAAAACGGTATAGGGAAACCCTTGATTGGTAACGCCGGAAAACTGCGCATGGCATTTTACAGGTTCGGTTGCCGGGTCATACCGTACGAACAGGGGCTGCAGGGTGCGGTTGGTAGCGGAAAGTTGGGTTTCGTTGTTTTTGTTTACATAAAAATAAACCGTCGCGGTGTCGTGCGGCGTATATACAAACAAGCCTTCATCGGAGGCCAGTTCGTAGGTTCCGCCGTTTCCATCCGGGATTTTCCACCGGGCGTCCGGTTTGGCGAGGGTGAGCCGCTTGCCCGTCCACTCCGGCTCAAAAACTGCGCCGATCTTCGTGGCGTTGGCCACCGAGGACACCGCATTCGGGCTGCTGTACACATTATACGTCAGCGGGGCCTGCGCGTCTGTTTTCCATACGATGAACACCTGCCCGTCGGCATTCCAGGCGCGCACGTTTGCGTTGCCGCTACCATTATCCACCGAATCGCGGAAAACGGATAAATTGAAGGTCAGTCGGTTGGCCGTGTACACGCTTTCTTGTTGCGGATTGTAGCACATATCCACCGGTTGCACGGGTGGAGTCCCGAGGGGCATGACTTTCAGCAGGCTGTCGTTCGCGGCGTTCACGACGGAGACGGTATGGCTCCATTCATTTACCCAATATACTTTCTGGTTATTTGGGCTGTAGCAGAAAGCCGTCGGCTCGTCGCCGGCTGTCAGGGTTTTTATGACATTGTTGCTTGCGCCGTCAATCACGGAAATGGTGCAGACTGCGGGCGTTCCCGGTCCCGGCGCGCCGACGTTGGAGCAGTAGATTTTATTGCCGGCGGGGTTGTGGAAAATGGCGGTCGGGCCGTCGCCCACCGGCACGGTAGCGACCACCGCATTGGTGACGCCGTCAATGACCGTGACGTTGTCTGATCCGTAATTGGAGCAATAGACCCGGTTGTTTTGCGGATTCAAGACGATGCCGCGCGGGATATTTCCCGTACTGACCGTGGCGATCACGGCGTTGGTGGCGCCGTCGAGGATGCTCAGGTTTTGACTGCCGGCGTTGGGGCAGTAGATTTTGTTGCTGATGTTGTTGTAACAGATTACGCGGGGTGTAGAGCCGACTGCCGCCGTGGTAACGACCGAATTGGTGTTTCCGTCAATGATGGTGACATTGCCACTGAACTCGTTCGCGCAATAAATTTTATTGTTTTGCGGGTTGTAACAGAGCGCTCTGGGTCCGTCGCCTGCCGGAATCACCCGAATTAACTGATTCGTAACGCCGTCGATCACGCTTACGCTGTCGGCAAAATAATTAGCGACATAAATCCGGTTGTTTACGGTGTTGTGGCAAAAATCCCGCGGCCCTTCCGGCATTTGAAGCGTGGTGATGATACTATTCGAGCTCCCATCAACAATGGTCACACTTTCAGGCGATGGCGCCCCGGTTTGCGGTGTATTCGCCGTGTAAATCTTATTGCTGATCGGGTTGTAGATCAGGTCGCGGGCGGAGGTCTGCGGCGGCAGTTGGATGCTTGTTTCCAGCCATTGGGCGCGGAGGGAACCGCCCAGGCAAAGCAATACAATAGGGAGCAAAAATCTGATCATAGGCTAAATTTTGCAGGTTTGACTGAATTTGTGGCAAAGGGTTTAAAATGCAAAAACATTGATTTCCCGGGCATCAACTATCACTTAACTCATCTGCTTCTTTATTTCGTTAATTTGAAAAGGTACACTTTTTTCGGCCCGGAAATGTGTTTTAGTTCTTTCATTTGTCTAACTTTAACCGTAATGAACATGGGTGGTGGGAGATTCCTCAATGCGTTCGGAATGACGGGGCCTTTGGAAGTGTATGGGATTCCTCACTTCGTTCGGAATGACGGGGCCTTTGGGAGTGTATGAGATTCCTCACTTCGT
>DLXL01000366.1:0-1649 GCA_003448025.1 Saprospirales bacterium
TTAGAAAGCCAATAGGATTTTCCGAAGCAAATTGCCGAGTAGGGAGATTTTCAAGGTTTGCATAAGCGTAATTTGGAAACACACTCTTGGCTAGTGTTGTTTTGCCCGATTGCCTAGGACCGGTAATGCTTACTACCGGCATGGTTTGGGCAGCCGATTTAATGTGCTCACTTAGCGTTCTTATTATCATAGCTCTGGGAGTTTTAAGCAAAGAATTAATATCTAAGTACAAAAGTAGTGCAAATTCTATTTTTTTACAAATCTAAAATCGAAGTTTATATTTGTAAAAAAACATTTTCCCCGTTCAATCCCGAACACCCAAACGTCCGAATTTGACCACAAATACAAACCCATTGCCTCACAACTCATTGAAAATCAGTAATTAACCATTCTGGCACAGGATATGACTTATTACTCAGACTAACATCTTAAACCATGCCCTATACGATCCTACACTTTCTGCGCAGCCTTCGCCGGCACAAAGCATTCACGGCCATCAATTTTGCCGGTTTGACCATCGGCATCACAGCGGCGTTGTTGCTGTTCAGGTATGTGCGGCATGAATACGCCTACGACCGTCAAAGTCCTCATGCTGCCAACATCTGGCGCGTGTACAACTATACCGCAGATGGCAGTACGGTCATTACCAAAGATGCCAACACCCACAGTGCCGTAGGCCCAACGCTTCAGCAATTATTGCCGGAAGTGACGGATTACGCCCGCCTGTATTGCGGCAGTAGTCCTGAAGTAGTGGCACTGGTGGAACAGCAACCTTTCGAGTTGGAACGCTGTTACATGACCGACCCCGGTTTTCTGCGAATGTTTCCGCAAAACCTGCTGCAAGGCGATCCAAATGCCTGTTTACAGCAGCCCAATCAGGCATTGATCACCCAAAGTCAGGCCCGGAGAATTTTCGGGGCGGAGCCTGCACTGGGGAAAATTCTCCGCATCAGCAATGGCATGATGGCCGGCCAATACACTGTAGCAGCTGTGGTAGCTGATCCGCCGTCAAACACCCACCTTAAATTTGACCTACTGCTTTCCTATGCCACCCGTTATTCCACCGGCCATCAGGATAATTTTGACTCCTACTGGGATTACAATTATGTACAACTCGCGCCCGGCGCCAACCCGGAAAAGGTGCGGCAGGAACTGGCTAAAATCAACCAAAACCAGCTCAAGGACGCCGGTATTGCCCTGGACATTCAGCGTTTCACCGATATACATCTGCATTCCGACCTCACCTACGAACTGGAGCCTAACAGTCAGGCCCGAACGGTGCAGTTCCTCGGTTTGATCGGCTTGTTGATCCTGGGCATTGCCCTGATCAATTACATTAATCTGGCGGGCGCTTTTGCGCAGGAGCGCGCGAAGGAAGTAGGCGTGCGAAAAGCCATAGGCGCCAACCGGAGCAATCTGGTGGCACAATTCCTGGCAGAGCATCTGGTGCTTTGTCTTGCAGCACTCGGCCTGGCTACGGTGTTGTATACGCAGCTTCAACCCGCTTTTGCCCAACTGGCCGGTATTTCTCCCGACACCACTTTTGATCCCGGTTTTTGGGCCACAAGTGTGGGTGTGGTAACCGGCATGGCCATCCTGGCCGGTTTATACCCGGCCCTGGGGCTGTCGGGATTCCGCCCTTCAGAAGC
>DLXL01000366.1:1837-2499 GCA_003448025.1 Saprospirales bacterium
TTTATCTGTTCTGCCGGACTCATTTTTGGCGTTTTGGTGGTTGGACGGCAATTGCAGTTTTTACAGCAACACGAACTGGGTGTTTCGCTGGATCAGCTGGTTTCTGTGCGCTTTTCAGGACAGAGGGATTCATTGAGCATGCGCAAACTGGAAGTGCTCCAGCAAAAATGCCTGCAGATCCCGGGCGTTAGCGGTATGGCCTTTTCCAGCATAGTGCCCGGTTTGGGAGTCAACAGTATCAGCGGCAGTAACCGGCCATTGCATTGGACGCAACAACCCGATTATGCGCGCATTACATCTTATTTTGTAGAAACAGATGAAGCGTTTTTCTCCTTGTTTGGGGTAAAAGTGCTGGCGGGAACCCATAAGTATTATACAGACCGCAGCGCCCGGTACCGACATGTTACCCTGAATGAAACCATGCGCAAAGCCTTGGGATTTCCCACGCCTGAAGCTGCTATTGGACAGGAAATTGCCTACGAAAACAGCGAAGGCGGGGCAACCATGGTAGTTGGCGCCGTTGTGGAGGATTTTCACATCGAAAGCTTGAAAAACACCCCAAAACCTACCTTGTACTACTGCTTTTCGCCGGAAGAGCTCCCGTATACCACCTTAAAAATACACCCGGAACAAATGCAGTCTGCCCTGGCAACAGTGCAATG
>DLXL01000366.1:2688-3108 GCA_003448025.1 Saprospirales bacterium
TGTATCCGGATCAGCCGTTCAGGTATTGGTTTTTGGACGAGAACTTTGCCCGTCAATACCGGCAGGAGTCGAGATTCGGCGCTTTATTTGGCGTTTTTGCCGGTCTGGCCATTGCTATTTCCTGTCTGGGATTGTTAGGCCTTACGGCGTTTCAGATGCAGCGGCGCAAAAAAGAAATGGGCATCCGCAAGGTTCTGGGCGCCGGCATACTCAGTGTTACCAGCTTGCTCACCCGCGATTTTTTGCAGCTGGTTTTGCTGGCAGTTTTGGTAGCCTCCCCGATCTCGGCCTGGCTGATGCGGCAAAGGCTGGAGGGTTATGCCTACAGGAACGACCTGGAGGTATGGATGTTTTTGGTGGAGGGCTAGGTCGTGAGGATGGTAGCCTTAGGGACGGTAATGAAACAAAGTATCCGTCCTC
>DLXL01000234.1 GCA_003448025.1 Saprospirales bacterium
TATATACTTCTTTCTGTTTTTTTTGTTTATATTCCTTTTGCCGTTTTTGTTCATAAATTTTTCGTGCCTTTTGTGGTTCAATAAATCTTTGTGCCTCTGTGGTTAAAAAACTTCGTGCCTTTTGTGGTTCAAAAAAACTTCACGCCTCTATGGTTCTAAAAGAGTTTTTTGGTTCACGAATCAAAACAGAAGTGCATTGGTAACCAACATTTTACCCTGCTCCCAAAAGCCCCTGAACAAGGGATTATCTACAAACAACACTGCCGCTCCCTGCCCCATTCGTTGAACCATCACTACTGGTGATTTTTTCAACTGTGGTTTGATTCTGCTTCCAATAAATCCATAACTCTGGTAATTATCCTCCAGATGAACCGGGGCATCTGCTCTTTCGGGCATTACATATGCATCCGAGGTGGTTTTAAGTGAGTGATAATAATTGGGCAGGCCATAACCCAATGGATGTGAATTGTCTACAGCACATCGGACAATGGCACCCGGAAGACCATCGCTGAGGCCATCCCGTTGACGGACAGAATAGGGGCGATTGATCATAGCTGAATCTTTTTTGGGCGCCTCTTTTGATTTCAGATCAAAACCGTCTTTGTCTGCAAAAGCTCTTACTCCTCCTTCAAAAGCGATTAATCTCCCTCCATTTTCCATCCATTTAGTAAGCGCCTGAATGGTGTTGTCATCCAGATTGTGTTGTCCGTTCGGAAAAATAAGGATATTAAACAGCCCCAGATTGGCACGGCTTAATCGGTCAGCTTCCAGCATCGTAATAGGTTGCTGTAAGTCTCTTTCAAAGAAATGCCACGTATGCCCAAAGGAATGATCATCTACATCATCTCCATACACCATGGCTACTTTAGGTTGCTTTATCAACTGAAATGCATCTGAACCAAGATCTTTACCCATTCCGGAATAACCTGTGAATACCGGAAACAACCTCACATTATTGCGCTCGGCAGCCTGATTTACGATCTGCTCCAACCGAGGCAAATTTCGATTATCAGCTTTGGAAATAGTAAAGGCTCCGGGGGCATATTGTTGTTCTGCCAGTGTAAAGGGCTGTGTTGCAGTTCTAACCTTAACGCCATTACGCAGCAATTCCGTTACGAATTTACCTTCGGCCAGAGATTTTCGATGTACGCACCAGGCTAATGGCGAGGCAGTTGCCAAATCCCTTTGTGGCTTATAAGTTTCATATTACCTTTTAGGTTCTAAACGCTCCTTTAATGCATAAGCCTCCAAACCGTGGGCAAAAATCAATGACCAGGCGGTAATGTCATAGGTCATGGAATCAGACAACTTGGCCTCTGGCTCAAAAAGGGCCTGAACCATGACGGAATGTGGCTGATATGCACTGATAACCAGATCGTTGGGATTGATGGAAGCGCTGATCTCCTTTCCGCTTGTATAGTCAAATCCTTTGATGCCACTTAGTCCTGCCCCTACCCTTCCATAGCGGATATGATGTTGGTCCATCAACTGGCAAAGCGTTTTTACCTTGTTGGGATCGTTGGTTTCTCTAATGACAAAAGCTTTGTAAGGGCCTTGAGGTTGACTGGAGGTTCGTTTGTAATAATCCCGGAAATTATCAACCAACGCTTTAGCGCTTTTACTGCTCACCTCTATGGTTGACAAAGAGGTAGTGCGGTGGTGCGCTATCCGGTCGGCAAGAGTTAAGGTATCACCGTTGGCAATTTCTACGGCTCTGCCTCCCCGTGGCCCTCCAGCCTGTTCATAAGTCATTCCAATGGCTCCATTGAAGGTTGGGTAGGTATCGCCATAGGAAGGATAAAAGAGGTCAAACACTTCTTTGGTGAAATAAGACCAGTTGTTATTGTCAAAGTGCCGGGCGTTATTTTCACCGATTTCTGATTGAAATTCGCGCTGCCAGGGGGTAATCAACTCATGCATTGGCTCTGCTGCCGGTGCAAAATAATAAGGATCATTAATGCCCTGCTCATGCACATCCGGATGCACATGTGGCAACCATTGATGGTACACTTTGAGTCGCTGTTGGGTTTCCGTCTGCGTGGCCCAGGCCCAATCCCGGTTCAGGTCAAAATAATAGTGATTAGGACGGCCTCCGGGCCAGGGCTCCCGGTGCTCCCGGGATTGCGGATCGGTATTTGGAATCAAATTGGAAGCCATTCGCTGCCAATGGGTATACCGGTCGTACCCATCCGGATTAAGGGAAGGATCCATGATGACAACCGTATTTTTTAACCATTCTTTTATGTTGGGATCCATCTGTGTAGCCAGAGTATACGCCAGATCCATACTGCATTCAGAGCCTGATGGCTCGTTGCCGTGTACACTCATACTTAGCCAGACAATGGCGATCGGGTTCGACATATCCGGCGTTCCTTCAGCCATTCCCGCCATTCGCAGGTTATTGACCCTGATTTGTTCCAGACGAGCAATGTTCTCGGCAGAAGAAAAAATAGCCAGTTGCAAGGGTCGCCCTTCATAGGTTTTCCCATATTTTTCCAGGCGCATGGTTGCAGTCGTGGACTGGGCCAGTTGCTCAAAATAATCGGTCAATAAATAATGCGGAGTAAATTGTTCGCCCAATTTGTAGGGCAGGAAATCATTAGGTGGTTGATGTGCGCGGACCGGAGAAAACAGCCCCGTAAAAAGAAGTATGCAAAACGCAAAAGGGATTTTCATTCCAAAAATTTGTTTTAGAAGCGCTATGACAATCTATTGTATCAACAAGCGGCAAACATCCAAATAAATTCTGATATTGGATAGTGGGAAAATCAGCCTATTTTTTCAATCTCGTAGATGGAGTTGATTTTTCCGGCAAAAAGGCAATAGAATTTTGGTGTTTCATGAAGCATGGAAATCTCGGTTGGCCGGCCATCATCAATGTAACTGGACTTCAGTTTGGATTTGATGGTATAATAGGAAAAAAAGGAAGAAAACTGTACCTGTTCAGCGAAGTACTGCTGCATTTGTGCCAGCATTTTGGGTGCATTTGACGCCGGGCGACGCGCACATTCCGTACATATTCCTGGGGCTTCCGGTTTGCAGGACGGGTCGGTTTCAGGCGCCTGACAATCAAACCGGGGCAATGTGTCAAACGAGATTTTATGGTGGGTATAGGCCACAGAAGAAAGCGACAGCAGTCCGCTCAAGCCATAAGGCATAATGGAGCCGAAAGGTCCATCCATCACAGTGAGTCCTCTCAAGCCAAACTGAGGGGAATGAACGAAAGCTATTTCAGATATTTCATGCGTTAATTCCAGATTCCGCAAACCAAACATCCGGTTTATGGCATTGGTGGCGGCATACGTGGCGTTGATGGTTACGGGTGCAGTCATGGTTACGAACTGTTCCTTAGTCAGGAGTATCTGAACACTCCACTCGTTTCCCTGAGCTTCAGCAGTCTGGATTTGGGCTGACTTAAAAACCGTAATTGCCGGATTATTTTCTACGATATCCCTGTAGTAATTCCCTAACAACACCGGATCAAAGGAATGTTCCTCCGTTTGATAGAGCGCCTCCAGCCGATCAAAATTAAACAAAGGGTGGAACTCAACTCTGTCACAACGAATGTTCAGGTAGTTGCAGAATCGTTCAAACTGCAGGCCATCTGTAAAAGAACCGTAACGATCTATGGCATAGAATTTTTCAAACGTATGATTCACAAAAGCTTTGTGTTCTTCCGTAAACCGGGTCTTATGCTCATCACTCATGGCAGCCGTTGCGATGCTGCGCGGATAATGATATCCACTATGCAACCGGGCTTGATTTACCAAAGATGCCTTTTGAAAAAGTCGGGATTCTTTCTCCAAAATTGCCACTTTTGCCCCGCGTCTGGCGAGGTAACTTGCAGCATAACATCCGAAAATGCCTCCGCCAATGATGATAAAATCGAACCGCTCTTTATTCATTTGAACCGCAAATTTATTCCATGAATCTTTGGCATGCATTGCTGGACGGACTTTTTGCTACCACACCGCTGGAATTTATCGCTGTAACCTTTGGAATCGCAAGTGTGATCTTCTCCAGAATGGAAAATATCTGGGTATATCCAACCGGCATTGTGAACACCACCATCTTTATATACCTGAGTGTTATTGCCGGTTTATACGCTGAAGCTGGAGTGAATTTTTATTACACCATCATGAGTATTTACGGATGGATACTATGGCGCCGGCAGAAAGATGGAGCACCGATGCTGCATATTACAAGATCCAGTGGCACGGAATGGCGTAATGCTTTGATTTTTTTCGCTTTATGTTGGCTGGCGCTTTATTGGTTTTTACAAAAATGGACGGATAGTACGGTGCCTTTAGCAGATGGATTTGCCTCTGCTACCGCTTATACGGGTATGTGGCTTATGGCCAGAAAAAAGCTGGAAAACTGGCTTTGGTGGATTGCAACCAATATTGCCGCTATACCTTTGTATTTCATAAAGGGTTTTGTTTTCACAAGTTTCCAGTACCTGGTATTTTTGGTCTTAGCTGTTTGGGGATACGTGGAATGGAAACGGAAATTAACGCACAATACTTCTTCAATCTGATTATTATGAGAACGTTCATCGCTTATTTAAGTTTTCTTTGCTGTTTACTGGCTATTGCCTGCAACCCTGATTCAGGCAATAACGAAATGGTTATTTCACCAGACGCTTTTGAAACAAAACTAAAAACCGAAACCGGTGTACAACTTATAGATGTACGCACACAGGAAGAGTTTCAGGCCGGGCACCTCAATGGCGCGCTTAATTGGGACATCGAAAATGGGGATTTTCAGAAAAATATGCCATCGCTTGACAAAAACAAACCCGTTTTGGTGTACTGTGCTGTAGGGGGCCGAAGTGCAACCTCTGCAAATAAATTAAATGCAGCAGGGTATACCAAAGTGTACGATCTCAAAGGTGGCATTAAAGCCTGGAAGGCCGCCGGGAAACCTGTTGTACAATAACTCATTATCCGGGACCGGACAGATTTACGACAGCATTTGCAACACCAGCCAATAAAAAGGCAGGCAAAACACGAAGGCGTCGAAACGATCCAGTATTCCCCCGTGACCCGGCATCAGTGACCCTGAATCTTTCACAGCAACGCTTCGTTTAAGCATACTTTCTACCAGATCTCCAATATTGCTACCCAACGCGGCAACAACACTCAAAGCCAGCCATTGCGCCCGAGTAAAATCCGGTATCAAATACGACAATCCCCAGGCGATCATCAACGCAAAAAATGCTCCTCCCAGAGTACCCTCCCAGGTTTTATTAGGTGAAATCCGCTCAAACAGCTTGTTCTTTCCAAATTTTCGGCCAAAAAGATATGCTCCGGTATCATTGGTCCAAACAAGCATCAGCAGCCCCAGTACCCGGTTGGGATAGTAAGTCTCACCATATGCAATCATGAGCAGCAAAATCAGGGGGATTGCCAGGTAGAATACCGACAAAAAGTAGATGCCAAGGTTAGGGAATGGGGTTTTACCCGCCAAAAAAAGTTCTGTGGTGGCCAGCAGCCCAAAAACCACGGGAATGAGGGCTGTTGCCAAAAATGGGTTCATTGTCCACCAATGCAGGATATCTCCACCCACCCAAACATATACCGATGTGGTTAACAGGGTAACCAGTAGAATCCTTAGCCTGACATGTTTTTCTTCCTGTTTGAATACAAGACTACCTAATTCCCAGGCACCAATAGAAGTAACCAATCCGAAAAGGATGAATAAGGTGTGGGGACCTCCATATATGCCTCCCAGCATAATTAGGGCAAAAAAGAAAGCGGTAATGGTGCGCTGACGCATAAATGGAGTGTTAGATTATTGCGGGTTAGGTTGAGATGGGGGCGCTGATTCCGGAATACATTTTCCATGAAGAACCCGATGAAACAACTGGCCGAAAGATTGACCGCTGGATTCCATATTCCTCCGGCTCCTGTTGTTTTGAGCAACATCCCAAATGCCTTTTTCATTTTTGAATAACAGAAATGGGAATACATAATTGTTACCCGTCAAGGAATCTCCCATTAATCCAAAACGAAGATCATTCACCTGAAGCGTATCGCCCTGGTAAGGTACAACATTGTAATAACCATCAGAAAACCAACGGAGGAACTGGGCTGCTCTTGAGTCTGCCGGCACCTGATTCATGAGGTAATGTTGCTTGGGAATGGTTGAAATGGGACTGAAAACAGCTTTACAGTCATTAAAACCGTATTGGCTGAAATAATATGCGGTATCACCTTCTGCCACACCGCTCCAAACAATGTTATTAAAGATGGTTGGGTTGGTGTAATAACGGCTGTATTGGATATTATTTCGTTTAAGAGAGGCCTCAAACAGGCTGTTGATCTGCATTTTATGCCATAAGGTATATCCCAGCAAATAGCCGCAAAACCAGATCAAACCAGCCCAGTTCCACCAGCCACGAGCCTTGTTGGAACGATGAATCCTGGAGGCAACTACCAGCAGCACCAAAAACGGAATGGTGGCTACCGGATCTACGACCGACACCGTGCACCATTGCACACGTGTGTCATCGAATGGTTGAAAGATCTGGGTACCCCAGCTGGTGAAACAATCCAGAATCGGATGCGTAAAAATACTCCAGAAGAAAATGGAAACCCAGGTGAGATAGGATGCATCCACCATTTTCAAGTCGCGTTTCCAATAATCTTTCCAGAGTTTTCCAGCAAATAAAAATCCCAAAACCAAGGTTGGCGCCAAAGCATACCAACTCAATCCTTCACCCATGAGTACCGGAATAAAGTTGATTCCGGTTGCTGCACCTAAATAGAAGAGCAACCAGATCGCCATAGCTACGGCTTTGTACCCTTTTCGTCGGTGAACCTGGTTACCGTAAAACCATTGGGTTAGTTTGGCAAGCAGCCAGGGAGCCAGTGCTGCAAACAAAAAAGAGTGCATAAAACCTCTGTGGAATGAGGTGCTTGCAATCTCATCCGTAAAAAAACTGGCAAATACATCCAGGTCCGGGATAGTGCCGCCAATGGCTCCCCAAAGCATGGCCCTGTTGCCAATTTTCTTGCCGGCTACCACCTCGCCACATGCAGCTCCCAGTACGATTTGAGTCAACGAATCCAATGGAAAAAATTTAAGTTATACTTTTTGTGCTATCACATCCCTGATTAACGCTTCATTGCTTTCCCAATGCCAGGCTTCCAATCCAGGCAACGCTTTGGTGCTTTTAGTCTCAATTCGCGTTTTTCCGGTAAAGTGTACATCTTTCGCACCCGTAAACTCAATTACAGCATGAATGTTCGCCGCATTTAATCCTCCACCCGGCATGATTGCTATCCGACCAGCAGCCTGGTCTACCCATTTTTTTAACAGCATTCTGCCGTCATAAGCAGAATCCGCTTGTCCGGAACTTAATACTCTGACAAAGCCCATTTCGATTAGTTGTTCCAATGCCTGGTCAGGATTGGCCGTAAAGTCAAAGGCTCGGTGACAAGTAACCGGCAGGTCTCCGGCGGCTTGTTTCATGGCCTGCATTTTAGGCAGATCCAGCAGTCCATCCGTGGTCAACGCACCAACCACTACTCCGGCGGCTCCAACTTCGCGGCACAACCGGATATCTGCTAACATGATGGATAGTTCCGCATCCGTGTAGCAAAAATCGCCCTCCCTGGGCCGAATCAATACATGAACCGGAATATGAAGGGCTTCTACGGCAGCTTTAATTAACCCAAGAGATGGGGTTAAGCCACCCACGTCAAGGGCAGAACAAAGTTCAATCCGGTGAGCGCCTGCCTGTTGCGCTGCAAGGGCGGACTGAATATTAATGGCACAGATTTCAAAATTCATGGGGCAAAAATACTATCTTCAAGCAAGGATCCTTCGTTACCTTCGCACAATACACCGGGTTTTTTATACACCTCATTTTACCTGACCGAACCATATGCGCATATTGATCCTGTTTTCAACGATGGTTTTTCTTCTGGCCGGGTTACCTTCCGGTGCACAGGATTTACATTTTTCCCAGTTTTATTTACATCCTCAACACCAAAGCCCGGCATCCGCAGGAGCCTTTCACGGAAATTTGAGAATGAGCGGCATTTATCGTTCACAATGGCGCAGCGTTCCGGTGAATTATCAAACGTATGGTGTAGCAGCAGATTGGAAAGCCATACAACGCGATAAAAGTCAGATCGCCCTGGGTGTGCTGCTGCAGCAGGATCAGGCGGGGGATGGTCAGCTTTCCTGGACTCAAGGGGGCCTCAACCTGAGTGCAGGACACAAACTCGGCGCCAATAGCAGAATCGCGGCAGGTTTTGGCGCAAACGCCATTCAACGAACCGTAAACCTTAGTCGCCTGAGTTTTAAAAACCAATGGAATGGAGACAACTACGACCCAAGCTTACCTTCCGGAGAGCCCAACAGCCGAAACAGCGGATTAGCAGCTTCTTTATCGGCAGGACTGCATTTTTCTATGCAATCAGCAGAGAAACGTACCGGAGTCCATCTTGGCATTGGAGCCATGCATCTGAACCGGCCGGAAGTAAGTTTCGGTGGTATTGGAATGGCACGTATTCCAGTTCGTTGGAGTGTATGGACTGAAGGTTTGTATGAATGGCGAAGTACTACCGACCTATTGGCATATGGCACTTTCCAAACCATGCAACAGGCAAGAGAAATCATTCTCGGCGCGGGTGTAAGACAATTTCTGACTACCGGATTAGCTAACCTGACTGCCATACGGGCATCTATTGGATGGCGACCAGGTGACGCCATAATTCCAGCCGTACAAATAGAGCGGAACAATTGGCTGGCAGGTATAAGTTATGATCTCAACATTTCTGATTTTGACCAGGCCACGAATGGACGGGGAGGGGTGGAAATAGCCATTGTTTACCGGATCGTGCCGGTGGAAGTTTCCAAAATTGTTAAATGTTGTCCAATATTTTAATATTTAAATGCCTGGAATATGAGCACCTAAATCATTGAATGTCAAAAAATACGCTAATAAAAATGCTTCATTATCTTTGCTTTTGGCGGCTCCGGTTTAAACCAAAAAACACAATCGATACGTTAGGAAGATCGTCCAAACCGATTTTTCCCCAACTTCGATTGTTAACCGAACAAATATGAAACGAGTATTTTTAATCTTAGCAACCTTTTTCGTCCTTCATCCACTTTCCGCCCAGTCCCTGCGTTCCTATGTACGTGCCGGCGACGAAGCTTTCCGAAAAGAGAATTATGCAGCTGCCTTGCAACTTTACGGCGACGTACTCAAAAGGCAAAGCAGTGATTTAAGTCTTAGGTGGAAATATGGTGAAAGTGCCCGCTTATTTCAGGCTTATCAGGAAGCACAGCGCTCCTATGAAAAAGTAGCAGCTCAACCCAGGCAACTTGAAAAGCATCCCTTAGTTTATTACCGCATTGCTGAAGTCCAAAAAAGTTTGGGACATTACCAGGAAGCCATTCAATACTTTGAAAAATTCCTGGATCAACATCCCCAAAAGGCTGATCCCACATTTTTTGAACAAGCAACCCAGGAAATAGCTTTTTGTCAGTACGCCTTAACCATTGCAGCATTGCCTGTAGCTTCAGAGGTGATACTTCTGGGCAAAGAAGTGAACAGTGCATGGAATGAATTCGCTCCTACGGTAGTTGGCGACACGCTTTTTTATACTTCCAACCGATTTGATAAAAAAGGAGACCGGGGTAAGCAAAAAAATAAATTGAACAAAGTCATGCTGGCTTCCAAAGGCGGAAGAGGACGGGAGCCAGGCCGGGGTTTTCCTTCGGTAGATACCGCTCACGTTGCGCACACGGCCTTTTCGCCGGATGGTCATTATGTGATTTACAGCTTATGCAAGGACCTGAGCGCTACAGAAAAACGTTGTGAGTTATGGTTGACTGCCATAGACCGCCGCAACCGATGGTTGCCAGGCGTTAAACTTCCGGAACCCATCAATCTGCCCGGGTATACGACCACGCAGCCCAACATTGGATATGACAAAGCACTGGAAGGTCCTGTTCTATGGTTTGTCAGCGACAGACCCGGTGGAAAGGGCAAACTGGATTTATGGCAGGTACCTCTTGACACCAACTTTTTCTGTCCTTGTAATTTGCCGCTTCCCGGAAAAAAAATGACCTATCTGCCGGAATTTGAGCAGCCTGTGAACGCCGCGTCATTAAATACTGCCGAAAATGACGGCACCCCTTTCTTTTTTACACCAACCCAACAATTGAATTTCAGTTCAGAGGGTTGGCCTGGATTGGGTGGATATGACATTTTCCATACCAGCAAGGCTGATGATCAGTGGGGGCAGGTGGAAAACGCCGGTCCGGGGCTTAATACCAGTTTTAATGACCTGTATATTTTTCTCAAACCGGATGGGCTCAACGGT
>DLXL01000130.1:0-616 GCA_003448025.1 Saprospirales bacterium
TCTGCGAAAATCTGCGGGAAAACCGTGGGTTTATGGATCAAAATGCATGATAAGTGCATTCAGAGTAGTTTATCTGGAGTTGTTCGTCGAAAATCTAATAGTGAATTGCAGGGGATTGGAATAGGTTTGGACCCTGATTATCCCAGCACCTAACCATTCATTGTTATGAAAAAACCAGCCTTGCTTTTAACAGTGGCTACCTTCTTTCTGTGCTATCTGGAATGGGGTACCAACCAGTCTTCTTTCTTGTATGAAGTTGCGCTTCAGGTATTCAGCCAAAGAGAAAGCGCCGGAGATAATTTTTCTCACCCCTTGATCTTGCTGCCGTTTGTAGGTCTGCTGATCCTCCTTTATCAGGCTTTTCAACCTGTGCCTAATCGGCGATGGGTGTACATTGGCCTGGTATTACCAGCCATTTTGGTGCTGTTTATCCTGTTGGTAGGTATATTAAGTGCTAATATAAAAGTCATTGCCTCCACCATTCCTTTCCTGGCAGCTGTGGTGTGGGTAGTGCGGGGAAGGTGAGGTTTTAGGGGTCATTTGAGCCATTATGGGTCATTTCCCAATCAAGTCAAATGCTCCCTAAATGCCCCCCAAATGACATCAAAAATGACCC
>DLXL01000130.1:730-2893 GCA_003448025.1 Saprospirales bacterium
CCCAAATGACATCAAAAATGACCCCTAAATGACCTAAATGACCCCCAAATCCCCCTTACACGCCAAAAATAGCTCGACCCAAATATGTAGCCGCATCTCCCAATTCCTCTTCTATGCGGAGCAACTGATTGTATTTGGCTATCCGGTCTGAACGGGAAGCGGAGCCGGTTTTAATCTGGCCTGTGTTGAGTGCAACAGCCAGGTCGGCAATAAAAGTATCTTCTGTTTCGCCGGAACGGTGAGAAATCACAGAGGTATAGGCATGACGGGTAGCCAGGTTTACCGCATTGATGGTTTCAGTAAGTGAGCCAATCTGATTTACCTTGATGAGGATGGAGTTGGCAATTTTTTCATCAATACCTCGCTGCAAACGCTCGGTGTTGGTAACAAACAGGTCGTCGCCCACCAACTGGATGCGGTGTCCCAGGGTTTCGGTCTGGAGTTTCCAGCCAGCCCAGTCGTCTTCCGCGAATCCATCCTCAATGGAATAGATCGGGTAGCGGTTGCACCAGTCTTTCCAAAAGGCCACCATGTCTTTGGAAGAATAACGGTCGCCGGTAGATTTTTTGAATACATACTCTCCTTTTTCCGCATCGTAAAACTCCGTTGCAGCAGCATCCAGGGCAATCACAATATCGTCGAGCGGTCGGAAACCGGCGGCCTCGATCGCTGTCATCACCATTTGAATGGCTTCTTCGTTGTTTTTGATGCCCGGCGCGAAACCTCCTTCATCACCAACATTGGTAGCGTAACCTTTATTTTTCAACACTTTTTTCAGGTGGTGAAACACTTCCACACCCATGCGCAGGCCTTCCTTGAAGGAACTGGCGCCAACAGGCATGATCATAAATTCCTGAAAATCAATGCCATTGTCGGCATGAGCACCACCATTTAGGATGTTCATCATCGGAACCGGAAGTACGTGTGCATTCACCCCGCCGAGGTATCGGTACAATGGCTGACCCAGCTCTTCTGCTGCCGCACGGGCTGTGGCCAGGCTCACCGCCAAAATAGCGTTGGCTCCCACCTGCCCCTTGGAACGTGTACCATCGCGGTCAAGCATCAACCGGTCAATGCGAATCTGATCGCTTACTTCCTGGCCAATCAGTTCAGGGCGCAACATCACTTCAATGTTTTTAACGGCCCGGCGCACTCCTTTTCCAAGGTAGCGATCGTCGTCGTCACGCAATTCCACCGCTTCATGCGCACCGGTACTGGCGCCACTTGGAACGGCCGCCCGACCCAAAAAGCCGGCTTCAGTCCACACTTCCGCTTCTACGGTGGGATTACCCCTGCTGTCGAGAATTTCTCTTGCTATTACTTCGCGTATTGCACTCATATGTTTAGTGTTTTAGTTTTGGTGTGTTTTGGTGTTTATGTTGGCGGGCTATTTTCACCACTAAGGCACTAAGGGCACTAAGGATAAGGCAAACTGTTCTCTGTGTCCTTAGTGCCTTAGTGGTGAAGTGGTCTTTAAACGCAAATGTAGGAACTGTACACTCATTTAATAGCACAATGAAGCATCTTTTCCCCTTCAATAAATCCTTCCAGTTCATCACCGATCTGAACAGGACCAACGCCCGCCGGAGTTCCGGTAAAGATGTAATCTCCTTTTTGAATGGTAAAGAATTTGGACAGGTACACAATCAGCGTATCAAAGTTGAATATCATGTCGCGTGTGTGTCCATCCTGTACCAGGTTTCCATTCTTTTTAAGCTGGAAATGGATGTCTTGCGGATCTTTCAGATTTTCCAGTGAGATGAAATTGCTGAGCGGTCCGGAACGGTCAAATCCTTTGGCAATTTCCCAGGGTTGACCTTTGGCTTTCAGTTTATCCTGCAAATCACGGGCAGTAAAATCAATCCCGAAGGCCACTGCATCGTAATAGCGGGAGGCAAATTCCGGCTGTACAGAGCGACCATTTTTGCAAATCCGTAAAACAATTTCCCCTTCATAATGGAGGTCATTGGTAAAATCCGGGAAATAAAAAGGCCGGTTGGCCAACAGTAATGCCGTATTAGGCTTCATAAACACCAGCGGCTCCGAAGGAACCGGATTGTTCAGTTCCTTGGCGTGGTCTACATAGTTGCGTCCGATGCAAAAAATCTTCATTGCTTGAGTGTTTTGGTGTTTGAGTGTTTTAGTGTTTTGGTGTTTGAGTGT
>DLXL01000130.1:3082-5586 GCA_003448025.1 Saprospirales bacterium
GTGTTTTAGTTGGCGTTCGGTTGGGTGTTGAGGTATACTTAGAAGGAGAACCCTTCGCGCCTTCGCGCCTTTGTGTCTTCGCGCCTTTGTGCTACCTTTTTGTCTTCGCCAGCAGCATTTCTATCGTTTTGAGTAGTCTGTTCTGACGGGTTTCCGGGCGCTTGGCTTCGCTGATCCATTGTACGTACTCTTTCCGATGGGTGTAGGAAAGGGTATCGTAATAATCTTTCGCTTGTGGATACTGCTCAAACAAAGCCTGCAAATCTTCCGGTATTTCCACCACCCGTTCTTCGGTATCGCGCTGAACGGTTACATGAACCATATCTCCCGGATTTTTGCCGATTTGTTTCCGAATGTCTTTGCGCACCAGCAACCAATGACAGCTACCACCCATTTTAACCATACTTCCACGATAAGGCACACCATCGTAGGTGACCTTAACTTTTACCTGCCCACGTACACCATAGAGCTCGTACACGTCGTATGGAAAATCAACCGACATTGCCTGATTGCCTTCCACCGCCTTTAATACAGCGTCAAATGCTATGATTTTTCCATCAAAATCCATAGGATATAGTGAATGCCCAGGCCGAGTTTTTCAAATCGCCCAGAAGTTGGCTGGCTGATTGGGTTCCAACGTTTTTCAAGCCTCTTGATATGCGAAAATGTAAGCCAAGTCCGCCAAAATCCAGTCCGGTACCGGCGTGCCAGCCAAAATCAAAATCTTCAAAACTGGTTTTTTCCAACTGCCCGGGCACCCCGCTCACGTCGCCATCGCCAGACGCCAGCAGCGAGGCATAAGCACCAGCGTGCAGGTTAACAACCCCGAAAAGATGGTATTCCAGCGACAACGGTAATTCCAGGTAGTTGATCTTGATATCCGGATTTTTGTTATTCAGATAATCATAAGCTGCTCCTTTGGTCGTAAACAACAATTCCGGGCGCAGGCTTAAACGCTTGCCTCCCAGCGGTATTTGTACAAATACGCCGCCCGTTACTCCTACACGCTTTTTGATATCTTCCGCTTTGGCATCGTCATACACATTGGAGCCGTTTACACCCAGTTTCATACCAAACCGGAATCCGTCCGACATCTGAGCGTAGGAACTGCTAATACAAGCCAGAAAAAGGGCTACAGTGAAGATGTATTTCATAAATCGAGTGTTTGAGTTTTGGAGTGTTTGTGTTGGCATTCGGTTGGGCTCACTGCAAAGAGTGCGAAAGGATTTGGGCACTCCTTCGTGCCTTTGTGCCTTCGTACCCTTAATGTCTTTTAAACAGAAAAGGACACAAAAGCTTATATCTTTTGCATCCTTTCACTGTGTTTATTATTTCAGTAGGAAGAACTATTACCCTACTTCAGGAGCATCGTCTTCCTGTTCGGTTTCCTCATTGCTTTTTTTCTTCTTACCCGTGGATGGATGCCCGGTGAAATGCTTGAGCATCACCACTTCGCGCTGGGTGAGTTCACGGAATTTACCACGCTCCAGATCCTTTTTGGTCAGACCGGCAAAGTAAAAGCGGTCAAGTTTGAAGATCTCATATCCCAGGGTTTCAAAGATGCGGCGTACTACCCTGTTACGACCGGAACTAATTTCCAGCTCAACAATATCGCGCTCCGGATGATCTTCGGAGAACCGAATCCAGTTCACTTCCATCAGACCGTCGTCGAGCATCACGCCGCGTTCAATATGCTCCAGATCCTCCTGGGATAGACCCCGGCGCAAACCTACGCGGTATTGTTTTTGTACGGCAAAACTTGGATGTGTAAGTTTTTGTGCCAGGTCGCCATCGTTGGTCAGCAGGATCAAACCAGTGGTATCGCGGTCAAGACGGCCTACCGGGAACAGGCGTTCCGGGAAGCTGGAGTCCACAATATCCACTACTGTTGGGCGTCCGCGTTCGTCTTCAGTGGTAGTGATTACGTTTTTCGGCTTGTTCAGCAGCACGTACACCATACGTTCCTGAACTTTCATTGGCTGTCCATCGCACATCACTACATCGCCGGCCACAACCCTGTAGAAAGGTTCAAGTTTCACCTCCCCATTAACGGTCACCTTACCGGATTCGATGTAATCTACTGCTTTCCTGCGAGAAGAAAGGCCGCAGTGTGCCAGGTATTTGTTCAGAGGCATGCCTTCACCTGTTGGCAAATCGGGCTTCGGTTTGCGGTCGATGAAGATATCGTTATTTTTATTGCGGAAATTCTTTTGGCCGAATGGTTTTCTGCCAAAGCCGCCACCTCCGCCGCCGCGTTGTTGGTAAGGCCGGCGCTCGTAGCCACCTCCACCACCCTGTCCGCGATCCTGCCAGGGGCGGCGTTCACCACCTCCGCCGCCTTGATTGCGATCCTGGTAAGGCCGGCGCTCGTAACCACCGCCGCCACCTTGTCCGCGATCCTGCCAGGGGCGGCGCTCACCACCTCCTTCGCCTTGATTGCGATCCTGATAAGGGCGGCGTTCACCTCCTCCACCTTGATTGCGATCCTGCCAGGGGCGGCGTTC
>DLXL01000130.1:5820-12563 GCA_003448025.1 Saprospirales bacterium
CCGCCGCCACCTTGTCCGCGATCCTGCCAGGGCTTGCGTTCGCCGCCTTCACCCTGGTTGCGGTCTTGCCACGGCTTACGCTCATAGCCTCCGCGATCTGGTCGTTCAGTCGGTTTGTCATGGGGTTCAGCAAACGGATCATCCTGATGTTCGGATTTCTTCCGCTCTTCCAGCGGGGAATCCGTGTCCGGCTTTGAAAGGCGCGGACGGCGCTTTTTTTCTTCTTCCATTTAAAGCGGTAAGTTATTGGTTTTGAATAGCTGCTCTTGTAGTGGGGCACAAATTTCCGTTATTTCCCGGGAATGACAACGGATATCAGTCATTATTTTACGTTTAAATCTTCAGCCCCTAATTCTTCGAGCCTGATCTTAAACACATATTGTGGTGTACGGGCATACATTTGCCTGTACAATGCCAGGGCCCGGGTATGGTGCGGGGTGGGGTTGTCGGCTACGCGGCGCAATTCAAAATGCACAGCGGCCTCCTCCCTTTCCGTTCTGGCCATGCCAAGCATTTGCTGCAATTGGCGCAGTGCTTCTATGCGGTTACCTTCCGCGATGATCACCTGAGCACGCAAAATATTGGCGCCGAAAGTCAGTTCTGCATTCCCCAAAGCCAGGGCGATGTCCCTGCCTTCTTCCACATATTGCCGGGCCATAGCCACTTCTCCTGCCTGAATGTGAACCAGCCCTTTTTCAATCAGAGAATACCCTAATACCAAACGATTGCCCATTTCTCTTGCATAATCTATGGCCTCGTTGTAATAGGATATGCTGCGGGTATAATTGCCTTTGTAGTACCAGGTATCTCCCAGTGTATTAAGCGCTTTGGCAATTCCCTTCTTGTAATTCAGTTCCCGGCTCAAAGCCAGGTTTTGTTCCAGATATTCAACCGCCTGGTCGAATTCGCCCATGAGCGATAAGAGATCGCCTATCAAACCACAGGCAATAGCCAAACCTTGTTTGTCTCCCAGTTCGCGCACTAACTGTAAGTCGCGTTCGAAATTCAACATGGCCTTGGCATAATCACCCTTTTTCTCCCAAACCGAACCTATCGAACCAATACAAATTGTCATGAACAACTTGTTGCCAAGTTCTTCGGAAAGTGCCAAGCCTCGTTCCAGACAAAGCAATGCGGAATCCAGTGAGCCTTTTTCAAGGTTGATGATGCCCAGATTGGTATACAAGGTGGTCAATCCCTGCTTGTCGCCGGCACGTTGTGCAATATCCAGTTGCTCCTCCAACCAACGAATCCCTTCGTCGTAATGGCCCTGATTCATGAAAATCAGGCCCAAATTGGCCACAATAGCTGCATTTTCTGCGTCACGGCCACTTGCACGGTTAATTTCGATGGCTTTGGCAAACCAGCTTTTAGCTGATTCATAGTTGCCTTGCCGGAAAAACAGGGTGCCGAGGTTGCCGTAGGTTTTGGCTGTTCCCACCTGATCATTGGCCAAATCAAAAAAGGAACTGGCCACCTCCAGGTGTTTTTTGGCCTCCACATAATCCCCGCGCAACATACGCAATTGTCCGAGCCGGCGGTTTGCTCTACCCATTAACCCCATATCATTGAGGTTTTGGGCGCGTTTGAGCGCAATACGGTAGTCTTTTTCCGACTCTTCCCATTGCCCAACCAATTCATGCACCGCTCCTTTTTTGAGCATGAGACGAATGATCTTTTTGCCCTCTTTTTCCTTATTAAGCAGGTTTTGGATCAGTTTGTCGTAAAACTGGATTGCCTGCCGGTTCTGGAAATTCCGTTGCGCAAAACGGGCTGCTTTTTCCAGGTATTTGTTGGTTTTTTTCTCGTCTTCCGCTTCATCGTAGTGGAAAGCCAGATCTACATAACGTTCTTCCGAATTAGGATACAACTGCTCAATAGCCTCTGCAATCAACTGGTGCAACTCGCGCAGGCGGGTGCGCAACTGCATATCATAGGCAGCTTCCCGCAATAAGGAATGGCGGAAAATATACCTTAACTCGTTCATGGCATACCAAACCCTCCACTTTTCAGCTGTTTGAATCTGCTCTTTGAGCACTAATTCCAGATCCCCATTTTTGCGGGCAAATTCTTCCTGCCGGGCCATCACCGCAGAAAGCACCGGCAGTTCAAACTCGCGTCCGATCACAGCTGCCGCTTTAACGGTTTCTTTCACCAGGCCACTCAAGCGATCTATCCGTGCCATCATAATCTCTTTGACGGAATCTGCAATTTGCAAATCGTCGTTTTTGAGTTGCAGCACGCCATCCTCTGTGGTTTTTAACAAATTGGCTTCGCGGAAATACTCCGCCATTTGTTCCACATAAAAAGGATTGCCCTGTGTCATTCGCTGTAGTAATTCAAACAGGTCCGGATGAAGGGCGCCGCCTAAACGGGATTCAGCAAAAGATTTCATATCATCATTTTGCAGAAAATTAAGGTCTACTTCGCAAAATGGTGTTCCAATCTCTTCCAGCAATTGTTGTTTGAAAACATAGTTTTTAGCCCCGTCATCCTCATAACGGCTGGTTGCCAGAAACATCAATGGGTATGATTGGGCCCTCCGGGCAAATTGCGCCAAAAACTCCCTGCTCATGTCGTCGTACCAATGCCCGTCTTCCAGTTCAATCACAACAGGTTGCAGGAGCGACTCTGCTACAAACAAGTTGGCCATAGCGGCCAAGCCGTTTTGGTATCGGCCACGGGCATCCAGCTGTTCCCACAAGGAGCCGGGGTACTGAATACCTACCATGGCTGCCAGTACACTTTGCGTACGGGCAATTTCGCGGCGGACAGCATCTGCCTCCGGATGCTTATTTTCCGTTAGTTCGTACTGGAGTTCCAGAAAATTCTGTTCAAAAAGTTCCAGATTGCGCTCAGGCGTATTTTCCGGACTCTGATCGAAGTAGTTTTTCAGGAAATAGATAAACGGATTGAAAGGTTTGCGCAGGATCTGATCGCTGGCGCAGCTAAACCAGCTTACGGCCATGGAATCGCGCAAGCGCCGGCGCAGTTCATAACTTAGTCTGCTTTTACCAATACCTGCTTCTCCAAAAACATAAGCGACCCCGGCAAATTTGTTCTCGTGCAATGGTTGCGAAAAAGCATACAGTTTTTCCAATTCTGCACTCCGCCCAAAACAATCTCCGGAAAAACTGGCCTTTCCTGCCAGATTTCGGCCGGTGAGCAGATAGGTTGGCAGTTTATTTTCAAAGCCTTTGAAATACCCGTCGCCACGATAACTGAATTTGAAGTTACGGTTGCGCGATACGTTTTCATCGCTAAGCACCTCCCCCCAGTCGGCCTGCATCATGAGTCGCGCGCCCAGGTTCACGCGAGCGCCCACGGCGGCATACTGACACCGTTCTTCACTGCCAATGATACCGGTAAACGCTTGTCCGGAAGCCATTCCAACGCGGTATCTGGCGCCTGTGAGTTCCGTAAGCTGCGCCAGGTCTTCGCGCACGGCGGCGATGAATTCCAGGGCTCGTTCGGTATTATTTTCAAAGGCTACCGGTGCGCCAAACAGGCAAAACATGACGCCGCCTTTGTCGCCAAAGTCGATTTCTTTAAAGTAACCGCCGAAGTTTTCGCTCTGATCCAGCACAATGGATGCAAAATGATCCAGCGATTCATGCGTTTGGATCCCGTCGAAAGAGATGAATACGCTTACTACGTTTCGGAATTCGCCGTTAGGTTGGTTTTCAATAAACTCCTTGGGTAAAAATTCCATGGCCACTTCCGGATCCGCTTTTGGAAGTGCCGGTTGTTCGTGCAGCAGCAAGCTGCCGTGGTTTTGCGTGAGGTGAAGGGAAAAGAAGCCTTCTCCAAGGCTTTTTGCCTCATATTGGGCGGGATCCAGTAATCGAAGGAAATGCACGTCTGCCACGGCCTCCAGGCTACTGGCTCTGGTTTGGGCCTGAGCACAGCCATCAATAGGAGTCCCTTTGAAATAAAATCCTTTTCGGCGTTGACCTACAATACCCCAATCTACATTTCCTTCTGATAAACCTACTTTGATACCAATATTGTGTTCGGAAAGAATGGAGTCCGCACTCTTTTGCTCGTCAGAAAAACGGGATAATATAGCCCTTACCGTAGCTACAATATGCCCCGCATCGTTGCGTTCGCCGGGAAAAATGGCGGTAAAGCTATCGCCGGCGAAATGCGGGATAAAACCTCCCTGCTGATACACCAGGGATACTGTGGGTTGGAAAATATGATTGAGTACATCGGAGAGTTCTTCAGCACCCTCCGGGCCTTTTGCCATCAGCGACTCCGTGAGCCGGGTAAATCCGCTCAGGTCCACAAACATCGTACAGGCATGCAAACTGCCATGTTGGATGCCGTTGCGGTAATTTTCCTGAATAAAATGTGGCAAAAAATGTTTCAAACCAGGCGGAATAAATTGGTTATCAAGGAATTAAAGGACTAGTGTTTAGCCAGCCCCGGGCATCGAACCGAACCGAAATAGTAGTTCACCCCGGCTCCGATTATCACATAGGTATCGTTGTTTTTACCATTACCCCGCTGCTTACCTGGCGTGCCTACCGGTGGTTCGCCGGAGCGGTCGGCCAGTGCTGCTGCAATATCGCCCCGCTGCGTCCGAATGTCGCGAATATCTGCATACGAGCCTTTCACATCGTCCAGATAATCCGTGAATAATTTACGGGCGCTGAGGGTGAAATCGAGGCTCCAGCGGTAGGAAAGATCCACTTTGAACCCCATTCCGTAGGCAAAAGCTCCCTGGGCAGTGTTGTATTCTTCACCGCGGAATTGTCCTTCGGTACCCATTTCCCGTAAATCGTAAGTAGTACCATCCAGTTCAGCTTTAGGATTGAACCAGAAAAACGTGGGGCCTGCAAACATATACGGTGTAAAGAAGAAATCGCGGCTGCCGTGCACGTAGGGGAAAAAATTGAACTCAAACTGCGCGGTAGCATCGTAGATATTCGACCAGAAATGCAGGTTTCGACGTTTTTCGAAAGCATTTTTGGAATCCGAATCGTAGGCGCTGATTTTACCGGCATTCATCCCGAAACGAATAGCCAGACGGTCGTTGAAGTTATAGCGCACACCCGCTCCACCAGCAAGGTGCAGCCTGTTTACCCGGAAACTGGTATTCAGATCGCCAAAATAATTGGTTCCGCCCAGCCATCCACCGGCTTCCCAGCCACGCATCTGGGCAGAGGCGCCAGATATAGAAAGTGCGAAAAAGCCAAGTATTAACAGCGAGTACCTCATCATAATATGCATGTATCGATCGAAGTTTTTGGATTTTGGTATTTGGACGTTTTTAGCCCTTGTTTGGATGCCCCTGCAGGGCAAAAACCTTGTTAAATACAAAAGCGCCGCAAAAGTAACACGCTTGCGGTGGGTTTTTCTGTTAATGCCCTCAAAAACGTCGGAAAAGGTCAAGATGGTATATCTGCAGGCAGAAATATCCAATCAATATCGAATATCCAATGTCCAATGTCCAAGTAGTGCGTCTTTTTGGCGTCAGCATGTTGACAAGGTATTGCATACCATCCAGGCCAATCACCCATGAATAATCAAACCAAAGAGCTGACGCCAGTCATGCGCCCCACTTGGACATTGGATATTGGATATTGGTTATTCTCAATACTCCAACCCAATCTTACCTCTAATGGCATCCAGGGTTTCCACTAAATCAAGTGTGAAACTTAAGGGCACCACATCACTTTCCAGCAGTCCGTTTTCAAGGCATTGCATCACGTGGGCGGCTTCGTAATGATAACCCCGACCGGTGTACGGCACATCTATGTCTTCAAAAGATTCTGCCCGGCCATCGTAACGGGAGAGGGTCAGCTTTTGGGTATGGTGCCAGCGCGAGTGGAGCATGAGGGTGCCTTCGGTGCCATACAGATGTGCACAAAGACTGGTGTTGGCGGCAATAGTGGCGTGGCAAAGTGCCAGTTTATGATTGGGATATTGAAAATTAAAAGCACAGGATTCGTCTACATCTGTTTGCGTAAAGGTGGCTACCGCACAGATATTTTCCGGATCAGGTTTGCCAAACAAGGTAAGCGCCAGTAAAGCCGGGTAAATGCCCAGATCCAGTAAAGCGCCGGCGCCCAGGCGTTTATTAAACACCCGGGAATGCGGATCAAAGGGCATTTTGAACCCAAAATCAGCCCGAATCGTGTGCAAGGCTCCGATAGCGCCTTGTTCTACCAGTTCAAGGGCCCTGATATTGCCCGGAATAAAACGCGTCCAAAGCGCCTCCATCAGAAAAACCCGGTTTCTGCGTGCGGCTGCTACCATGCGCATGGCTTCTTCCAGGTTCATGGCAAAAGGCTTTTCGCAAAGCACCGGAATGCCTGCCTCCAGGCACATCAGCGTATTCTCGCAATGCAAGGGGTGCGGCGTAGCCACATACACCACATCCAGATCCGGACAAGCCAGGATCTCTTCGTAACTGCCATACGCATGCGCCGCTCCAAACTCAGCAGCAAAAGCCTGAGCTCGCTCCAATGAGGTGGATGCCACCGCCTGCAACCGGGCATTGGGCAGTAAACGTAAATCGTCTGCAAATTGTCGGGCAATTTTGCCCAGGCCTATGATTCCCCAGTTCATGAGAGGGTTTGTGGGGTTTATGGGGTTTGTGAGGTTTATGGGTTTATGGGGTTTATGTATCCCGGAATGATATTCCGGGAAGGTTTATGAGGGTTTATGTATTCCGGAATGATATTCCGGGAAGGTTTATGAGGGTTTATGTATAACGGAAGGTTATTCGGGGAAGG
>DLXL01000215.1 GCA_003448025.1 Saprospirales bacterium
TTCCATTGGATGGTCCGTAATTGGGGGGGCTTCACCCCCGGCCCATCTCTAGAGGATAGTGGCAAGGAGCCTGCTGAATATGGAGTTTGTGAAATGGCATAGCCAAGGGCATGACGTGGGGTTTGGCGACCACAAGGGTCGCCCCAACGGATCATTTTCCGGGAATTTGAGCTTTACCCAACCTGAAAACCGGCGTAGCCGTGACATTTTTGTACCCCCCGAGCGAAGCCGCGGGGTCGTAAGACCCTCGCAGGGCGTCAAGGGTTCACCGGGAAGGGTTTACCGCGAAGTATGCAAAGGGCGCGAAGAGCTGCGGGGGCGTAAGACCCTCGCAGGGCGTCAAAAAAAATTACCGCAGATGACTTGAAAATCAACCATTTATACCTCGGCGTCTCTGCGCCTCTGCGGTGAAAATTACTTATGAGACGGCCTCTTATCGTTTCATCGTATCTTTACCCCGTCATGAAAGTTGTTATCCCTGTTGCCGGTGTCGGCACGCGCCTGAGGCCGCATACGTATACCCAGCCTAAACCGCTGATGCCGGTGGCCGGCAAACCTATCCTTTGTTATATCGTAGATAAACTCGCAGATGCAGGGATCCGGGACTTTGTGTTCGTGATCGGGCACCTGGGTGAGAAGGTGCGAATGTTTATTGAGGATACTTATCCCAATCTGCACACAGAATTTGTCTACCAGGAACAACGAAAAGGCTCCGCTCATGCCATCTGGACAGCCAGGGAAGCGATTGAGGATGAAGATGAGATTTTTATCGCTTTTGGCGATACCATCTTCGACCTGGATCTCAAACTGATGCTGAATAGTCCACATTCCTGTCTGGGGGTAAAAAAAGTGGCAGATCCCCGGGAGTTTGGTGTGGCTGAATTTGGCGAAGACGGTAAGGTGACACGCATGGTGGAGAAGCCCAAGATTCCAAAATCCAATATGGCTATCGTGGGCCTGTACAAAGTGAAAGAAGTACCGGCACTACTCCGTGCTACGGAACATCTGATGCAGCAGGATCTCCGCACCGTGGGTGAGTATCAACTCACCGATGCCCTGCAATTCATGGTGGAACAAGGTACGTACTTCCATGCAGTTCCGGTGCAGAACTGGTTTGATTGCGGCCGGAAAGAGGTGCTGCTGGAAACCAATGCGATGCTGCTGGACCAACGGGGCGTAACAACGAGCCAACGGGATGTGCCGGAATTTGAAAATACTATTTTTATTCACCCCGTGTCTATCGGAAGCAACTGTACGATCTCTCATAGCATCATTGGTCCGCATGTGACCATCGGAGATCATGTGCATATCCAAAACAGTATCGTAAAGAATAGCATCATCGGGGATTTCGCCGGGCTGGATGAAGTGGTGTTGAAGCACTCTGTGATTGGTTCAGATGCGAGTATCCGAGGCATGGATCTGAATTTGAATATTGGGGATAATACGGAGATTGATTTTGGGTGATACATTTTTTTTACCACTAAGCCACTTAGGACACTAAGGGGACTTAAGCGTATGTTCCTCACCACTAAGTCACTAAGGGCACTAAGAGGATTTAAACTTAGTGTCCTTAGTGGCTTAGTGGTGAAAAAAAACACTAGGGGACTTAAACTTAGTGCCCTAAGTGGCTTAGTGGTGAAAAAAAACACGCTAACCTGCAAAACACTAACTAACCATGAAATTTCTTATTCCCGTAGCTGTATTATTGTTGTTATGCCTGTCGTCCTGCGCTCATTATGAGCGTTATGGTATGGCAAAATCCAGAATGGAAAAGCTGAACAATAAAGGGGTTTCGGTGTATTTGGTTGACGCTGCACATCCGCTTACCCGTGGCTGGTTTTTATCGGATCCGGTGTTTGAAGCCAACAGGGTTACCGCGTTTATCACCCGGATGTCGGAAGTTGAAACCATGGAAATGTCGGTAATACGCAATAATTATGATGCCCGCCAAAGCCGGAATGATATCTTGCTTTATGCCAAGCCAAAATTTGCCTCAAGCCTGCCGGATACTGCAAAAATGCAGATTTTTGATCACCAGATTGAAAAAATTGAGGTTTGTGAACTGAACCATGTTCGCTCCATCGGATTGCCCTTGCTGGGCTGCTCCGGATTGGTGACCTTGCTTTATCTGATTACGAATACGTATTGAGACGATGGACGATGGACGATGTGGTGTGTGATATGATTATCGTGAGTTGTTTACCCGATGCACAGGGTGACACCCACGTGATTAATCCCACATCGTTCATCGTCCATCGTTCATCGTCCACCGTCCACCGTCAATACGTTGAATCCTGATTCCAAAACGGGTATCCACCGTTTGCGTCACGGAAGCGTTGCATTTCTTGTTCTGCGCGTTCTATGGCGCGTTGGTTTTTGGTTTTTTCAAAGATATCCTGCGGCAGAAAATAGCTTTCTTCTTCTTCCCAATCCTCTGCAAAAGGATGTTGCCGGACTTCCCTGGCTTCTTCGTCTTCGAGCTCTCCTTTGAAAAGGAAAGAGGCAAATATGCCGGCCAGACTGCCTATCAGGTGGCTTTCCCAGGAAATGCCTTCCTGATCGGGTAATATGCCCAGGAACATACCGCTGTACAGCAGCATCACAATACCTGCCAGTACAATGGAACGCAGACTGCGGCGGAATACGCCGTTCCAGAACATAAAGGATACCAGACCATAAATCACGCCACTTGCACCAATGTGCGATACCGGTCGGGCGAAAATCCAGACGGCCACACCGGTTAAGAAGTAAATGAGCCAAAAGGCCCGCATGGCCACTTTACGGTAAAAATAGATGGCAATAAAGGTGAGTACAAACAGAGGTACAGTATTGGAAATCAAGTGCTTCCAACTTCCGTGAACCAAAGGCGCCGTTACGATGCCTCTTAATCCCCAGGCCCTCCGCGACATGATACCATACGCTCCGGGATCAAAACCATCGGTCATCTGCCAGAGATGTACCAGCCAGATAATGCTAACAGCAATGAATGGAAACTTCAAACTCTCCAACAAGTGCTGGCGGGTAAGCTGGAAACTATCGGTTTCGCTGTCGAGCATGGCATTCACGGACGAACGGGTGGTTTGTTGGACAAAGAAAGTGTAATTCCCATACCAAACACCGGAGCGCCATTACTTGTTTCAAAGGAAGGCTTGAATCGGAAACTTAAATCGTCGCTCACATCAAATTTATAAAGGTGTGCATCAACGAATGCATCCGTTATGATGAGCAGGTAGGTAACTCCTAAAGCCAGATACCATTTTTCGGTATATCCCCTGAAAGTATCCCGGTAACTTTTAGTACGCGTGGCGTCAAAGGTATTATAAGGCGATTCAGTGGGGTTTGTATTGGGGTCGTCGTCTACCAAAAGTTTATAATTGTCACGCAAATCCCGGTAGGTATTCTGGGTATCGAAGGTGAAATAACCAATGGCGCCGAGGGCGCCCCAGGCGATGGGTACTTTCCACCACTTTTTATTGTATGCTTGTCCTGCACCGGGCAAAACGGCTGAAAAAAGCGCGGCTGCACGCGGATTAGGGTATTTCTTACCCAACAATTTGGTGGCGAAGCCAGGCTTTCGTGAGGACTTAACGGGCAGGCTATCAGACGGAGCAATGGTTGAAGCGCTCAATTTTTCCGACTTGGCTTTGTTCGTAGCCGCCGCCGCAGAATCCAAGGTCGTTGGAGGAATACTATCCACGGGCTGCGCTGAAACAGACGATAAAAACAAACAGCAAAACCAAAAGAGGAGCGTGGTTTTCATCTGGCAAAGATATGGGACAAGTTCCAAAGTTCTTCAAAAGGCACAAAGGTGGTGATACACAAAGGCGCGGGTACACGAAGGCACAAAGGCGCGGGTATACGAAAGCACAAAGGCGCGAAGGCACAAAGACACCAAGAATTCATTTAACAGCTTCGCTGTTAAAGATTTACAGTGCGCAAAGCGCACTGTAAATCTTTGAGCCTTCGTGTCTTCGCGCCTTCGTGTATCCACGCCTCGTGCCTTTATTGCTGGATATCATTAGCGTTGCGCATCAGGATCTGTTTGGCATTAAAGTCAGACACAATACCGGTAAGCGTAACCGGAACGGCCGGAGTTGCCATGCTGGAGAAGGTGGCATTGGCATTGGTGAACATCGCTATGGTGCCAGTCCCATCATTCAGGGTACGGTTGCCGGAAAGGGTAGCGCCGCCGGTGATGGTCACATTTGAAATGCGTACCAGGGTGCTTTCCCATGCATTGAAGTTGGTGTTGATTTCTGCAATGGTAGCAACACGCGGGGTTATGGTATTACCGGTACTTTTAAGGGTTGCGTTGGTGAGCGGTACGTTGTTCACCTGCAGCAATTTGTTGAACTCGCTGAGTTCCACATCTGATACTACAATTTCCACTTCATCGCCCAGGTTGAAAGAGTGTGCTACGTCGAAACGCGCTACGATGCCGGCGGTGCCGTCCTGGAGGAAAATGTTGCGGTTGTTGAGGTTGTTGCCTGAACGGTCGGAAATTACAATGCCTTTGATCTTTCTGCCGCTGGGTACAAACGTAGTGGCGCCTGTAAACAGGGCGCGGATGCTGCTGATATCCACCAGGGTTTCATTGCCATTGCTTTGGCCACAACGGGCATCGTTCATGTTTACATCGTTCAGATCCCGGATGTAAAGCTGGTAGTCGCTATTGTAAATACCCAGAACTCCGGTAATAGTTCCTTTGCCAATGGGGGTTTTCTGCACGGCGAAGTCTGCAAATCCGCTGGTGCGTACCAGTAGTTCTACATTGCCACAATTCTGAATGGTGCGGTTTACGCTGGTTTGGGATATCGCATCTGCCCAAACCTGAGCGGTGTCTGCTTTGGTAAATTGTACTCCTTCTACAGTGATCAGGGTACTCACCATGCTTTGATTGAGCTGGGCAATGTTTACCACCTTTGGAACGGGTGGGTTGCCGAGGAATCCTCGTACAATATTGTTACGCTCCTGGTTTTCGGTAATGCCAATATCAGTTGGTTGACCGTTTTCTACCACCACACCGCCAATGAGTTGTATGAGGTTGTTGTAATCGGTCAGCATCAGGCCTTTACACTTGATATAGATCTTGCGACCCACCGGATAACGGTTGTACAGAAATCCATTGCTGAATTTTACTTCTATACCGCCGGTAGAGTCCTGAATGACTATAGTTTTGTAGTAATTACCGGTGCGGTCGTCCATCACAACGGTGCCACCAATCACCAGATCATCTGTAATGAGATCAAAACCGCCATTGACTTCATGATACCCTTTGAGGGTTTGAATGGTGGTGTTTACAGGGATATCCTGTCCATCGCCACCCACCGGTGGCTGATCGAATTCGGTTTTAACACAGGCGGAAAAAGTGACCGCCAAAAGAGCCATGGTTAAAAGGCTGAATGCGAAGTTTTTATGCTGTTGGAAAAACATATTGTGTGGATGTTTTAGTTGTTTGATGGGTTTGAAGGGTTTGAAG
>DLXL01000356.1 GCA_003448025.1 Saprospirales bacterium
GGGTGACTGCCAGTCACCCCGCCAGTATAGTTTGCCATCTTCAACTCCTGTTTTTCCAACTTTTCAACTCTCACTCTAGTTCTTCTATCCGGGCTTTTTGCATGGCTATAATCTCTTTATTCAGCGCAATAATTTCATCTTTTGCCTGAACGGCCTGTTCCGAATGGTGGTTCACTACATAATTATTGGCATTTCCTCCATTTTGCGTTTGGATATGCAGGTTTATACTTTCTGTTTGTAATAGATCTTCCGGCGCCTTGCCTAAGGCCGCAGCAAAAAGTGGAATTTCCTCATATGGAATGCCCTGTAAATCAGACTCAATTCTACTGATGGTACTCTGGTGTTTGTTCACGAGTCTACCTAAATCTTCCTGAGAAAGCCCAAGATCGTTCCTAAACCGAATGATATTCTTACCGATCATCATGTTTTTGAAGCAAATTTATGCGTAATTTGCATGATTTATGCAAATTTTATGCGTTTTCTTTGAAAAATGTAGCCGACTTTTGTTGCATAATCCTTTTTTAACATCAAAATTACGTCAGGTATGTATAGCAAAATATTGAAGGTTGCCGTTTTACTTGCTATTCTGTTATTTCCCCTAGGTTGTAAAAAGGAAGAGTCAACGATTTTAAAAGGAACGATTATTGACTTTTACACCAATGAACCTCTTCAAGGAGCTGCCATATTTATTATGAAATGGCATAAAACTGATGAGCAATACCAGTTGTTCAAAATTCTTTCTTCTGATGCTAATGGCAATTTTGAGTTTGTCGAGGAGGACAATTTGGATTTTTATATCGGGGAAATTCACAAACAAGGCTACATTGTAAAACATAGTAATATTTCTAATTATACCGGAAAAATTAAAAGAGGTGAAATAAACGAATCCATAATTCCTTTAGTCCCCTTTGACTCCTGGTTAAGCCTCACTGTAAATAAAGTTTCTCCTGGAAAGTCAAAAATCTACTTAAGCGTATTTTCCCATATTTTAAATAGCGAAATTAGAGCTTCGCAAGGAAGGGTTTCATTAATGAAAGACGAACTGGAACTTAATGAAGGTCAAACCTATACGCAATTTCCTTTGGTTGCATCCAATGAAATGCTGACAATCCATTGGGATTTCAAACCTTTGACACCCTGGTCGCCTTTTTCAACTCCTTTTAGAGATTCCATTTTTGTAACCAGAGGAGATACTTCTGCGGTTACCATCACTTACTGATTTTCTTTTTCTCAGTCAAAAATTTATCTGCACACCTGCGGATAGCCATACTCATTTCTAAATCTATCAACTATGAAAAAAAATGTCATCCAACCCTTCATTTTGCTCATGCTCCAATGGCTGGTTTTCGCTTCGGAAGTGAATGCCCAATGCAGCCGGGATGCATTAGCCGCTAAATACTGGCAATACCGAGAAAATTTCAATAAGCATTTTATCCTTACGGATCGCCGAGACGGCGATTGTGTAGGAGATGGTATTCATTATGAATCAGGTGTACACCCTGCCTCTGTAGATTCAACAACGCTTGAGCATTGCGGACACCGTTTTTTGAATGGCTATAGTTTACCTGCCACAAGTATTAACTTGGAACCGAATGGTGGGGGAGAAGGAATGGGAGATAGGAATAAATCAAACTCCATTTTTTTCGATCCTGATTGCAACATAAGCGGCCCATCACCTGGACATAGTTACCAAAATTTCGCAACTCACAACTACCTCGAAATGGGCGAAGAGACGCCTCATCAAATGCAGTGGTACTGGACTACTTTGGCTACAGAATATGCCTTGTTGATTCGGAGTCAACAACTTGAAGAGGCACAGAGAACTTTGGAGGAGCTATATCTGGGCTTGCAAGCCTACCGCCGCATGGATATGCTGGCTAACTGTATGGCAGAGGAGCGATATCAGGAAATAACTGATGATTTTGAGGTAGAAAAGAGTTGTAATGGGTATGATTGTCTTTGCAGTGCTGAATATTTTAGTGAACCACTGGCCCATAATCCTACATTCATTGCGCCAACCATGGATAATTGCCCGTTTCAGGCAGATTTGAGTGGCTATACAGGCTTTTCCTTAAGGGAAGATGCCACACAAGTTTTGGAGCTTTTACATGACGATTCTGAAGACAAATGGAATATTGATGTAGTAGGTGGCGATCATGCCATGTCACAGAGACCACCATGCACTAATCCAATCAGTCAGGCCTGTTACAATGTAAAAGGGAAAAACTTTCTGAGTTCAGACCAAATGTATGCACTAATGCAAGGCTTGGTGATGATCAAAAAATACATTCCTGCAAATGCTACTATCACAAGGTGCGATGGCGTTCAGGAAAATATCCTGGATATAGCTCAAAGCATTGGAAGAGGATTAGTAGATGCGGCTTGTAATGAACATCGAACCATTAACTGGCCTGGCTCCGAAGATTGTTGCTGGGGGCCGGTTCGAATATCTCCTGTAGCAGGTGGAAATTTGGCATGGAATTATGCAGGCCTGGTATTGATGTATAATTACATAAGCGATGATGACAGAACAATAACCAAAAAGGATCAAATATTTTATAACGGGTTGGGGAACCTGTTTTTTACGTCCATAGGAATTATACAACCAAGAGAAGGCAAATTTTACCTGGAAGGAATATCTTTTGGAATGGATATTGGCGATTTGCCACCTAATCGAATTTTACTAAATAATCTGTGGTCAGGTTTGGTGGGAACATTGATACCTGATATAGATCCGGTACCCAAGGACATTGTCATCTCAAACCTGTCCAGGCAAAAGGTTGAAATCTACGGATTAATCAACAACTTGCTCTTCCCTGGAGGAGATAATGTACCAGTTGACAAGCAATTTTTTCTGGATATGCTATGCACTGCCCCTTGTAGTGGGCCGTGCCAAAAAGCAAGCAGATACGAAACGGACAAAGCTGCCGGATTATTGGTTCCAGCACCAGATGGACCGGTAATTTATCCGGAATTTGAATGTCCCAATACTCCTCACTGGACCGGCCAGCGATGGGAAGGAGAAGGGGGTGATCTTGATTGGGAAAACATTTGGCAAACCCGGCAGTTCAACGGGCTTGATTTTATGGCCTTGTACAATATTTTCCTGCTCCATTTCCCTGAAGAAAGACCCATTTATTACTACAATCCATCCAGACCGGAGCCACAATACGGCGGCTATTTGCCCGGTGAAGATAAGATTTCAGGCCCCATAACACTCTGCCCGGGAGAATCAGGCAACTATACGCTGAATTACCCAAACCCCAAGCCGGCAGTTAAGTGGGACCATAGTCAGCATCTCACCTTGTCCAGCTTAACTACCGACCCAACCACCGCAACCATGGTCACCGGAGGTGCTGCTTATATTGGTGTATCCTATCAGGAAACACAGCAAAATGCTGCACATTATAATGGAGAACCTATTGCTGATTCATTCCTGGTTGCCACCTGTGATTTTTACTACCGTAAACCAATTATCAACGAACTGCCTGAATACGAATTGGTTACGGAAATAGACTTTTGCCAGTGGATTTATAAAGCCATTGCCCAGGGACCTGAATTTGTACGGGAAACAACGCTCAGTTGGGAGGCAACAGATAGCAATACCGGCCTGACCCTTACAGGGCAGGGAACCAGCTTTGATTTCGCAAGTATTATCCCTCAAACACCCAATTTGTTCGGCATAGTATCCTTGCGACTAACCGTGGAGAACAACTGCGGCACAGAGGTCTTTACGCTGGAGTCCCCCTACTTCGTTTGTCCAAACGGACCACCGGGCGGTAACACCCAAGGCCGACAAATTCTCGTATCTCCCAACCCGACCAATGATCAAATTGCTATCAGGATCCTACAAAATCAAACCCAGGATTTTTACACCACCGATCCGAATGGCGGCAGGATACGAATTTACCCGGGGAATGGGAATATGACCACCTTGCTGGATGCGCAGATGTACAACAACGGACAGCTTTTTAATGTAGGGTATCTTCCAACCGGCAACTATCATGTGCGGGCTACAGCGTCTGATCTTACCCCCATTCAAACCAATCTGATCATCATCCATTAAAAAATCACCATCATGAAAATTTTAATATTTGCATACATCGTCCTTGCCGCCTGGCTCCCGATTTCGCCCAAAGAGCTGGTCCAAAATTCGACTGCCTTCGAAACGATTACCAATGCTCCATGGAATCAAACTCAATCACTCAGACTTGAAAATGGAATTTATGTTGATATTGCCTTGCCTTGCGAACTCAACGACATGTGGACTTTTAATCCAGATTCAACCATGATCATTTCGGATGTGGCTGAATTCTGTCGTCCAGATTTTGGTCAATTTGACATCGAGGGCAAATGGGTACTGTTCGACAATGATACCAAACTGGCTTTTGCACTTTCCAATGGTTTTACCATTGAAGCATTGCATGTAGTTGCCATCCAACAAAACCGTTTAGTATTGGACTATATCAATTTGGCTGATCCAAATGCTCCGGCAACAGAGCGGGTAGTTTTGGAGCGTTAATCTAAATTGAACAAGGTATAAA
>DLXL01000108.1:0-2123 GCA_003448025.1 Saprospirales bacterium
GTGGTGAACAAAGTGCGATATTTTTTATCCAGAAGGGTTGGAAATAAAAAGCTCAAGGTTGGTCATGCAGGCACGTTGGATCCGTTAGCTACTGGTTTACTTATCATTTGTGCGGGCGATTTCACCAAACGCATTGAGGAATTTCAGGCAATGGCCAAGACCTATGAGGGTACCATTGTATTGGGTGCAACCACTCCTTCGTTTGATCTGGAAAAGGCGCCGGATCAGTTTTTTCCAACAGGGCACATAACTCCTGCCTTAATGGATCTGGCAAGAACGAAGTTTATAGGAGACATTGAACAGATACCGCCGGTTTTTTCAGCTGTTAAGGTAGATGGCAGGCGTTTGTACAAAAATGCCCGCACGGGTGAAGAGGTAGAGTTGCCTCAGCGAAAGGTGCACATTGACACATTTGAGTTATTGGGAGAGCTGCGTCGGGTGGTTTCTTCAGGGAAAGAAGCCTATGTTGCCAGTAAAAAAGGTGCTCCAATCATGCTACATCCTGATTATGCAGAGGGCGTTCAGATAGACTTCAGGGTAGTCTGCAGTAAGGGCACTTACATACGCGCTTTAGCCAAGGATTTTGGGGAAGCCGTAAAAAGCGGAGCCTACCTGAGTCGGTTGGTAAGAACTGGAACAGGTGGTTTTGATCTGAAGGATGCCTGGGAGTTGGAGGATTTAGTCCGTTGGATTGGTGGCCCTCAACTGTAGATTTCATTATGTCCTTTACGAATGTACCGTTTTACATTCATCCAAAAGGCAACGAAAAGGTAGACAATGAGCGGAGAACCCATGCCAATAAAAGAGGTGTAAATAAAGTACTTGCGCACTTCAGAAGGCGCCAGATGCATGCGTTCGCCGAGATGTTGACATACGCCGAATGCGTGCCTTTCAATCAAGTCTTTGAACCAGTTTTGCAACATAGCGTAATTGGGTTGAGATTGCGTAATAAACAGCCTACTATCAGCTGAGAAATTAACGTAAAAGTAAAGGAATTTGTTTAAAATGATGTGATACTATTTTTGAATGATGATGAGGGTAACTGTCTCAAAAGTAATTTTTACCGCAGAGGCGCAGAGATGTAAATAATGGATTGTCAAACGCTCTGCGTCTCTGCGGTAAAAATTACTTTTGAGCCCCCCTCATCATCATTAAGGTTGTCCTTTAGCTGTTTCGATCAGAATGCTGAGTTCTTCAGCAAGTCCTTCGTCAGATCCTTCAAACCCAACGGTTTTAAACCGGATTTTGCCATTACGGTCCAGAACAAACTTGGTTGGAATGCCGGATACACCATAAGACGCAATCACTTTATCTTCATTATCCATCAAAACATTAAAGGTATATCCCTTGCTGGCGATAAAGTCGGCTGCATTTTTTGCTTTATCTGCACCTTTTTCCCAGGAGTCAATAAATACAAAAGCTACATCCGGGTCATTTTTATACTGATTTACAGCCAGTTGCATGCCCGGGAATGAGGCTTTGCAGGGTCCACACCAGGTAGCCCAAAAGTCTACCACAACAACCTTTCCACGCAAGCTCTCCAGGCTTACATTTTTGCCTTCCAGGTTTACTAGATTGAAAGGTATGGAGGGCTCGTTTATCATGGTTTTTACCAACTCCTTCTTTTTGTTTGCCTTTGCTTCTTTTTCCAGTCGGGCCAAATAGGCCGTAGCTCCAGCTTCGCCTTTGTCTTCTGAAATATACAGTTTTTTAAACTGCTCTTTCATTTTTTGAGTGGCGTGCCCGTTCAGAATAAAACCTTCCAATGTATAACGTAGCTCAGAAGCTCCGGACGCTTCCAGATAGGAGGTGTAGCGTTCGTTCATTTCGGTTTCTTTTCCTTTGGTAATGTCAATCACCTCGGCCTGAAGTGCGGCAGCGGCTTTGGCATCACCGGTTTTATTCAAAATGTAGGCGTAGGTATCGCCATACATGCCAAAAGTTTGTTTTCTCTGTGAAGTCCACTCTTTTTCAGTATCAAGTGCATTTCGTTTGCCGGACGGCATATTCATTTCCTTTCGGGCATAATCCACGGCAAAAGCAGCCATTTTTTTGGCCTCTTCCAGGTTTTCTCCTTTTTCAGCGTATTCCCAGGCAATATTGTTGTAAACACTCGCACGATC
>DLXL01000108.1:2321-9705 GCA_003448025.1 Saprospirales bacterium
CGTTTTATTGGCCAAATTGGACCACAGGTTATTGATCGCTTGTTTTTCATCCTCGTTTTGTGCTGGGAAATCCTTTTCGAAGTTGCTCAAAAGGGCTTCAGCTTTCATGAGATCCGGCTCATTTTGAATTGCCCTGCGCTTTTCCTGTTTAACAAGTGTACCTTTTGGGTAAGTAGCACGAATTTTGTCCTTTAATACTTTGCTGCGGTCTGGCTCATTATTGCGGTCGTAAAAACGAGCAGCAGTGAGCCATTCATCTTCTGTTGCTTTGGCGTCAGCTTCCACATCAGCCAGCAAAAGCAAAGCCTCTTCCTTAGCTTCAGGGCCTTTTTTTAACGCCATCAGGCTGTTGATATACGGTCCAAAATGTTTTCGTTTAAGTTCCGGTTTGGCAGTAAAAGCCTGGGTCAGAAGCCCCATGGATACGGATGGAGTTCTGTTTAATTCCATCAGCCCCCCATAATCGCGATAAAGAATAGCTGCGGCAACCAGCCTTCCCGGATCCACCACACCATCTGCATTAAAAAGGGTTACGAAGTAGCCTTCGCCACCATTGTTGTCCCAGCGATCGTCTGATGCTCTTACACCAACCACCGCTGATTTTGCATCGGATTTCAAGGGGAATACGCCGGTAATTTTTTCTCCCTCCATTTGAACGGCCGGATTTACCATTTCAACTTTGCCACCGGCATATTCCATTACTACCATTTCCAAATCGGAAATGCCGCGTAGCTTGCTTTTAGTAAGATCAATTTCAACCCGTACCATTTCGCCGGCTTTGGGCTTTGCAGGCTGGGTGGTGAAATTTTGGGCAACCAGTATACCTGGCAGCAACAAAAGTAGAAATGAGAGTTGTTTCATGGAAAAGATGTGTTAATTGTCAGATTTGCGCGTAAAGAGGGTGTCAAATACCACTTTTAAAAATTGGGACAAACGACCCTTGAACGTTTTTCACCCGGATGAAAGTATGTGAGAGAAACTTCAAAGGCACCTCTGGAATTATTGGCCGTGGCTAGCGAGGAGACTGTGATATCGTAACTCAGTCCAAGCATCCACCGGTTGAGTTCCAACATGCCTACAATGGTGACGGCATCTGCCTGCAAGCCTTTATTGAGTTGATTGCCAATACGCGCCCATGCACCGGCGCGAAGAGCCAATTCATTGTAATCGTTGTTCGAGTAACGCAGGTTAAGACCCAAATCTGTTTCGAAAGCCGGCCCCTGACTCATGACCAATACACCTGGCAACAAACTTACATGGTCATTTATAGGGAACTGGCCACCGGCATGACCGGTAACACGCGTGTACAAAGTTTCATTATCGTCTTCAATCAAAGATATTTTCGGGTTATTCAGGTGATGCATGGCACCGCCCATGTAGAAAAAACCTTCGTTTTCAAATACCGCGTACCATAACAAGCCTGCATTAAAGTCTAGATAAGCTTTAGATTGAGCATTTGCATTAGGTTCATTGGAGGAAAGATTGGTGTTGGGCGTTTCTGTTCCGGAGTCGAATTGACGACTGAACCAAAGCCGACCCCAATCAATAGAATTTTGACCAAAACCAAGCTGTGCGCCAGCCGACAGGTAGTGATCCGCCTGCCGCCTGCCGCCGGAAAGTTGTTTGAGGAAGGCCCCGCCCAGTTGGACTTTATTAGGGGCAAATCTTGCTGTGCCTGCCTCATCGTGCATGGCGCCAATGCCAAAAGATGCATAATCATCTCCATAGCCTACCTGGAGACGGTGTTCAAACGCAGCAGCATAGGTTCTGAAAGGAACAGGGGATATAATACTTCCCCACTGATCACGGTAGTTCACGGTGGCCCTCCATTTGCCATTAAATACGCCATTCAGCGCTGGATTCAGGTTCCATGGTGAGGCATAATATTGCGAAAAACGGGGGTCTTGTGCGTTAGTTTCGCAGGTGAATGCTGCCAGGTACAGGGCTAAAAAGAGGATCGGTTGGGTTAATTGTTTCATGATTAGTTGAGTCTAATTGGTTACAAATGATTTTCCAGCACAAATGTAGCAAACGAAATCCCTACCTTGTGCCGCTTTTTTGAACAATAACATCATGGCAAAATCCGGCAAGTCCAAATCCGTTACCACGAGTACGAACAACCATAAATCCGTTGAACCAGTCCATAACTGGCTGGAACGTCCATCCCTGCCTGCATCAAACCCTCTTTTACAAAAAGTATTCTGGGGTATTGCAGGTTTCGGACTCCTCCTGTTGATTGTTTTATCACTCGGCTCTGGCATTAATGCTGACGATAAATTTCAGGTTGATTATTCCCAAAAACTGGTAAATTACTATGCCTCATTTGGCAAGGATACAACGGCATTAAATATTCCCGACGGCAATATGCACTTGTACGGGGGCTTTTTTGAAACCGTAACAGGATTCGCCAATAAGACTCTCGGCTATCAACCAACTCAAATTGGATATCACCACGTGCGACACATGTCGAGTGCTATTTTAGGCTGGGTTGCTATACTTTGTTCAGCATTATTGGCTGCCTTGATTGCGGGTCAACGTGCTGGTATCATAACGCTTATCATCCTTTTGCTGTCGCCCCGCTTTGTTGGTGATTCACTGATGAATCCCAAAGATATCCCCTTTGCTGCCGGGTATATAATGGCTTTGTACAACATGGTTGCAGCATTGAACCGTATGCCGAATCCGGGAAAGTGGAACCTGGCCGGTATTGCAGTGGGGCTGGGTATTGCATTGGGCACCCGTGCCGGAGGTTTGTTATCCTTCGGCATGTTGGGGATGTTTGCCGGGCTGCACTTTTTGGCCCAAAACGGTGGTCTCAAGGCGTTTTCTAACGGACATGCTTTAAAAAAGTATGCTTTGGTGGTCATTGGAACTGCCTTGGCCGGCTATGTTTTTGCCATGCTGTTTTGGCCATACGCCCTGCAGGCGCCTTTTAAAAATCCTTTTACAGCCTTGTCCAAGTTCGCTGATTTGGAGGTCAAAATTCGTGTATTGTTCCAAGGGAATAATATGATGTCTGATAAAACTCCCTGGCATTATCCCCTTACATGGATCATCAATACGATTCCCATGGCAAGTCTTTTAGGCATGGCTGGTTTTGTAGTGATGTTGCAAAGATTGGTAAAACGCTATAATCCATTGTGGGTAGGATTAGTGCTGTTTGCGGCCGTATTCCCGGTGTTTTACGTCGTTTACAAGAATTCGGTAATTCATGATGGCTGGCGACACCTGACTTTTGCCTATCCGCCTATAGCCATTTGCGCCGGATTGTTCTGGAATGAACTGGCTGAATTTTTTACGACAAAAAAGCCGGTGCAATGGGCTGTATATGGCGTAATGGGTCTTTTGTTGGCAGATGCCGGTATATTCATTGCTACCAACCCTTCTATGCCTTATGTTTATTTCAATCCTCTGGTTGGCGGTACTTCCGGCGCTTTTGGCAAGTATGAAACCGATTATTGGGGTGTCAGCACCCGGCAGGGAATTGAATGGCTTGAGGAGCAGGGCATCTTACGCCCGGATATGCCGGAAGTTGTGGTTATTGCTACTAACATGTATTATTCTACCAAACAGCTTTGCGCAAAATATGGGGATAAAGTAAAAGTAAAATACCTCAAGTGGGAGCGCCGCTACGATGATGCATGGGATTACGGATTGTACCCCACACGTTTCCTGGATGGAAGCACGCTTCAAAAGGGCCATTGGCCTCCGAATAATGCGGTGCACATTGTGAAGGCCGGTGGGGCGCCAATTCTCGCCATTTTGAAGGATTCAGAACGCAATTGTGCGCTGGGTATAGCAGCAGGTAAATTAGGCGACTGGCCTACGGCGATTGAGCGATTCAAGGCCGAGCTTGCCAAAGTGCCTGATAATGAAATCGCATGGGTAAACCTGGCACAAGCCTATTTGAATATCAGTCAACTGGAGGAATCCAAACAGGCTGCCGAAAAAGCACTGGAAATTATGCCGGATGATGCACAATCCAATAACCTGATTGGATTGTACTGGCTCAATAAAAATGATGCCGGGAAAGCTAAAGCCCAATTTGAACTTTCCATTAAAAAAGAGGCTTCCAATCCGGGCGCCTGGTATTATCTGGCATTGATTTCCCGCAGTCAGGGAGATAATCAAACGGCTTTGAGTAATTTGATGAAGTGTATTCAGATCTCCCCAAGCTTTAAACCGGCCTATGAATTGTCGGCTCAAATTTATGAGGCCATGGGGGATGGTGGTAATGCTCAACGATTCAGAGCAGCCATGAGCCAAATGAAGTAATGCTTTGGAAATCAATCTCCAATTGACTATTTTTGCAAACAAAACCGGAACTTATGGTCCAAAATAAGCAAGATATCATCCGGCAGATTCAGCAGGGCAAAGTAAAAACGGCTCTGGAGGGTATTGTTAAGCTGTCAGGCCTTGCACGCGATAAGGAGATTCAACAGCGCTGTTTGATTCTTCAAAGTCAGTTGTCGCAACTGGAAGCCAATTTTGGCATGGGTACGTTTGAGCAGAAAACTTACCATTTAGAGCAAAATCGAATTACTCAGGCCGCGCTTGACCTTGTGTATATGTTGCCCGATGTAGTAGCTGCTCCTCCGCAATATCAGGCAAAAGGAACGGCTTATCACCAGCCAGCCTCCGGAAGTTCCGCCTGGAAAACCTGGGGAATTATGCTGACAGGTGCAATAGGATTGTTGACCGTTTTGATCATCGCAGGCACGATGATGGATAAGGAACAAGGGGCCACTATGACAAATTTGCCAGAGAATTCTCCGGTAAATACGTTCACCCCCCAAAATCAACCCGCCACGCAACAGTCCTCAGCCCCCTTGACGGTCTCGCAAGTAGCAGCACCAGCGTCTTTACATTCCCAAGACATGTTTGTTGGTAAATGGTCTGGAAGTATGGTTGTTGGGGGAATTGTGTTAGGTGGATTGAATATCAACCTTCAACCCGGAAACCGATATACCTCAGCCGCAAATGATCCTTCCAGTGGGGCGCACTTGGCATCCGATGCAGGCTCCTGGTCTATTTCTGAAAGTGGTTTTCTGGTACTTCAATCAGATCTTGGCATCAAAGAGGTATACAGTGTTCATTGGAATAGTGCCGTACAATTCAATGCCACTTATGTAGATGGAACCAACACTGAATTTGCAGGACTGACGGTTTCTTATTCAAAGCTCTGACAGACCGTAAAAATTTGCAGTCTGGCCCAACATTCAGCCCGGCTATTACGTTGTAGCAAGTAAGGTTAAACACCAGTTTGTATATGAAAAAATCTCACCTGATTGCCATTTTAGTGGTGGCAGTTGCCATAGCGATCCTGATTAGTGCAAGTAAGGATGTAACTACTTATGCCAATTTTGCACAAGCTTCCAAAACGGAAGACAAAGTAAAGCTCGTTGGACAATTGGTTAAAGAACGGCCTGTGGAGTATGATCCTGAAAAGGATCCAAATTTCCTGGCTTTTTATCTGAAAGATGAAGCAGGAGAAGTACGCAGGGTAGAACTTAAAGCTGCCAAGCCGCAAGACTTTGAACGTTCAGAATCCATAGTACTTACCGGCCAAATGAGCGGCGATGTTTTTGCTGCATCAGATATGCTTCTGAAATGCCCTTCCAAATATAAAGATCAGGAGATCTACGTACGGGAAAAACAAGGTTAAGAAACGATGAACGATGATACGATGGCACGACATCGTCCATCGTCCATCGTTTTCATCGTTAATGGAACATGGGTGTTATCCGAAGGCAAAGTCTAAAGCATAGTGCGGTCAATCTTGTTGGATTGGGTGTGGGTGGGTTTAGTACGTTTTTTATCTATCCCTATGCTTTGGAGGCTTATGGATTAGCCCAGGTGCTCTTGTCGGTTGGCATGATTGGCTTACCAGTGCTTTCACTTGGAGCCAACACGGTTGCCATTCGTTTTTTCCCAAAATTTCAGGATAAATCCAGCGGACATCATGGCTTTTTGCCCTTGCTGATGTTATTGTGTGGCCTGGGATGTGCCATGGCCGGTGTGCTGGCGTGGATGTTTTGGGAACCGTTTGCAGCTATGCTGGAGTCCAAGTCTCCCTTATTGCGGGATTATTTATGGATGAGTTTTCCGCTGGCTTTTTGTTACATCACCAGCAGTGTACTGGCGGTATATTCTTCTAATTTCAAACGTATCGTTGTCCCTTCACTCTTGCTGGATTTTTCCCAGAAGCTAGCATTACCTATTTTACTTATTGGTGTTTGGCAGGAATGGGTCTCTTTATCGGGAGCCATGTGGGGGCTTTTACTTCATGCGGCCCTGGTAACTGCCGGATTGATATTGTATCTGAATCGAATAGGTGAATGGCACTGGAAACCGGATTGGACATTCCTCCATCCTGATTTGCGCAAGGAGTTGATCCAATTTATAGGATTTGGTGCTTTTGGAGGTTTTGCGCTGCTCGTTGCGGCAAAATCAGATTTGTTTATGGTTGGTTCTTTTCAGGCAGTGAAAGCAGCAGGTGTTTATGCTATTGCTGCCTATTTGGCCACAGTGATCGAAATTCCAACGAAAAGCCTGTACGCTGCAAGTGCTTCTTCCGTAGCCAGGTACCTTGCAGAAGATAACCGGACAGCCCTGGAAAAACTATATAAAAGTGTATCTATCAATCTTTTGGTGGCCGGATTGCTGCTCTTCGGCAGCATCTGGATTTCGATTGACAGCCTTTTTGCACTACTGCCCAATGGAAGCGAACTGTCAGAAGGTAAATGGGTGTTTCTATTTATTGGGTTGGCCAGAGTGGTGGAAATGGGTACAGGGTTGAATAATTATATGGTTTACTATTCGCAGTATTATAGGTACTCGCTGCTTTCCCTCGGTATTTTGGCAGCAACCAATATCCTTTTGAGCCTTTGGCTCATTCCAATACTTGGGATGACCGGTGCGGCTCTGTCTACCATGATTAGCATTACGGGCTACAATATGATCAGTATTGGCCTGGTTTGGCTGAAATTTGGCTTGCAGCCCTTTACGGAAAACACCTGGAAAACGGTTTTGCTGGCTCTGGTAGCCTTCTTTTTCGCCAACTTAATTCCTGTATCAGGTTTTGAATTGGCTGATCTTTTTCTGCGATCCGGATTTTATGTCCTGATTTTTGGTGTGTTGGCCTTGCGATTCAGAATGTCGGAGGATCTGAATGGATTGCATGGGTTAGTAAAAGAGAAACTCAAGAAGCGGAAAAAATGAGGCAGATGGGGCTCTTCGGATTACATGGAAGCGTAGTTATTTCATCCTCCACCCAAAAATGAACCACAAAGTCACGGAGGACACAAAATATAATGCATTATTTTACTACGAGACATTGAGGGTAAATAAACAATGGTATAAAACGAACATTAGACACCCCAAA
>DLXL01000051.1 GCA_003448025.1 Saprospirales bacterium
TTCAAATGAAATTTCCCCTCCGTAATTGCCATACTGTCTGGCAGGAATGACCAGGAATTAGGCCCTTCCAGAAATGTTTGAAAACGGCCTTCTACGATATGTTCAACAGAGTCGTAACGCAGAATTTCGATGAATTGGTTGGTGCGGGTGGAGTCAACTTTATAGGAGTTAAAAAGTTGATCTTCATCAAGAACCACAAAATACGATGCTTCGGTGATCCCATTGTTCCCATTCCACAATGTTGGGCGTTCTATACTTTGTAAATTTTTGTAAAGGCTGATATCGTCAATGGAGAATGAATGATCGAATCCGTTCTCTTTGAATTTAGCAAAAAGGAAGAGCCGACTTCTATCATTCGAATAATAATGCGCTGAATAAGCAGCATTCCAAGGCATCCCATTTCTCAAAGCAGATCCCTTCCCCAATTCAATGATATGGGTAGCGGTATCTACTGGCAGGGTTGGCCCTGTTGGATCAATAGGTGTTTCTTTGGTACATCCAACGAGTAAGCCAATCAGTGTCAATGTTAGTATCAAGCTTTTCATGATTACTGGTTTTTTGTGATGATAAATTTGTGGGATTTACTGTAAAAGGCTTTTTGGGGGAATGTCCAGCAGCGGTTGGGCATCAGCACATTGGCAAGGCGGAAAGCGCCAGCCTGGCATCAACAATCAGGCTGGCGCTTCTTTTTCTGGGCTACTGAATCTTCAAATGAAATTTCCCCTCCGTAATTGCCATACTGTCAGGCAGGAACCACCAGGTGTTTGGCCCCTCCAGGAAAGTTTGAAACCGACCCTCTACGATATGTTCAACAGAGTCGTAACGCAGAATTTCGATGAATTGGTTGGTGCGGGTGGAGTCTACATTGTAGGAGTTTAGTTGTTGATCTAAATCTAGGGATACGAAATAACCCACCTCTGGAATTTTATTGTTCCCATTCCAATAGGTTGAAGATTCAAACATGTGTAAACCCTTGGAGACTTCAATATCTGCTAAAGTCAAATTGTGGTCAAATCCGTTTTCCCTTAGTTTAGCTGTGATATTAATTCGACTTTTATCACTTAAGTAATATCGCGCCGAAAAGGCAGGCGTCCATAATACCCCATTTCTCAGAACAGATCCCCTCCCCAATTCAATGATATGGGTAGTGGTATCAATTGGCGGGGTTGGCTCTGTTGGATCAATAGGTGTTTCTTTGGTACAGCCAACGAGTAAGCCAATCAGTGTCAATGTTAATATCAAGCTTTTCATGATTACTGGTTTTTTGTGATGATAAATTTGTGAGATTCGGTTTCGCCATCGGTTGTGGGTAGGGAAATGAAATAAAGTCCGTTTTCCAGTGTATGTACCGGTATGCTGAATGGGGCATTGCCCGTAACTGGAGTTTGCCCTTTTAGACAAAGTCTGCCCAGCGCATCCCAAATCTTCCAGGATATTTCAACGTCAGATTCAGGCATACCGTCAACCATCAGATAATCTTGTTCCACAGGATTGGGGTATATTTGAATACTATTGGCATTCAAGGGATAAGACGACTCTTCTCTTTGCCGGCCTGGTCTTTCTTCCTGAAGACAATCGCAGTTGCCTAAGTTAACTCTTTTTATTCGGCTGATGGCTACATTGTCTGATGAAACTACCACGCACTTTATCCAAAAGGTTGGACACGCTGGATGGGAGTTAAGGTTTAGAGTAGCTCCTGTTCCCAGAAATTGTTGCGAACCTCCATTACCAAATATCCCAGAGGTGTTCCAGAACCAATAAACCGTATATGGGCCAACACCGGGTAAGCCTGCATCAGGTGGGTTGATGTCGGCAGTCAATGAAATAGGTACAGTGCAGGGAGATGCTGTTACATATACCTCCAACTCGTTGGATTCATTGTAATCATTGATTTCGCATCCATATTTGCGAAAGTGGTCGGCATTGTCGGCAATTTTTCCAAGTGCGCGGCCGGTAGGTTCGCCGTTGTAAGAAACCGCGGGATTTGAAAAGTGGAGAATAGTATAATCGCTAATAAAGTGGGCAAATACTTCTACACCATTAACATCAAACTTATAGTCAACGTCCAGGGATATTGGCACAGCCATTATTGTTTTCCAGGTTGGAATTTCCTGATACCAGTCAATGGGAGGAAGGGTATTTAATGGAATCCATCTTTTCCCTTTTGCACAGACTTTATCTTGGTCAGAACCAATATCGATAGGCCAGTTATGATGGAATCCCCAATTATGTCCAAGCTCATGCGCAAAAACAAATTTACTTAAAAATAATTCTGGCTCTACAATGGAGTATGCTCGGTTAGGATCTGGCAGATCGGGCAAATTGGCTACTCCTGCTATGCTGTCATAATCTATATGAGGAATGAAAACCACATGGTCTGCCTTATGAAGGGTTCGCTCGGGTTCAGAAAAGAGCGGTAAGGCTTTCATGTCCCAATCATATGGAGATGGTAAAGAGGAAAAAACAAATCCACTCTTCTCTACCCATTTTACCCTGATTTCCTTATTGGGAATATCGCTGTTCCATAAGGCAGTATTCACGGAGGATTGGCCTAAAAGGGCGAATAGATCTACACTCCCATACATGTTTTCAACAATGTCTACAGCCTCTGGTGTAAGGATTAAGAGCACTGTAATAAGTGCCGGACAGGTATTATAATCCGGAAAGTAGTCACAATCATCGGGTCCTTCCGGTGGTGAGGAAAGTGAATCCGGGCTACTGGCACAACCGTGAGACGGGTTGTAATCATTATTCCGCTTTACTAAAAATTGGTAAGTGCTGCTGATGGGCGATACCTCGTAAAAATCCGGACCAACCTGAATAAAGCCTCCGGTTTGACCATCCTTTATCACAAAAGAAACATACCCAGGGGCTGGAGATGATGTCAATTTGCCGGACCAAATAAAGGCTCCGGTAACATCTTCAGATATCAGGGTGGCTTCCGCAGTCATGGAGGTGGAGGAACCTGGTATTTGGAAAGTTAGTGTCCCATTAGTTTGTGCGGTTCTAACATCTTGAAGAGACACAATTTTAACACTTGAGCAAAGGTCGGATGATTGGAGTGTTTGGAAACGGGTGTATCCCCCAGCTGGCCACTGAATTTGCCCGGGCTGGAACTCAGTGATGAATTGAGCAGAAAGTACACCAGGAATCATCAACATCAAGTAAAAGGTGATTTCCCTTACCCATTTAATGAATGGGTTTAAAATGGCTAATCGTGCGTGGGGAGGTAGGGCCCCCAATATTCGCAATACGTTTTACATAAATAAAGGTGTTTTTGATTAATGAATGAACAAAGATAGTTTTTAGGAGATTTGTCAGTACATTTTTTGTGAAAATTTATCACTTCCGAAAAAAAACCTTTTAATCTCACCGAAACATCAACATTTCCCAACATAGCATTGCTTTTTT
>DLXL01000439.1 GCA_003448025.1 Saprospirales bacterium
TAGGGGTCATTTAGGGGTCATTTAGGTCATTTAGGTCATTGGGGGGCATTTAGTGTTGAATGGCCGAATGGCCTAAATGACCCTTAAATGACCAATAAATGACCCCTAAATGACCCCAAATGCCCCTTAAATGCCAAAAAAAAAACGGCTACTCCTTTGCAGGAATAGCCGTTGTAATATTCCAGGTTAAGCGCTTATTAATTCGCCCACCACATTTTATCGCCGAATAAGCCGGAAGCATCCACATTTTGGCTTTGCAGCGCAGCTTCGAGGTTGAGTTTGTTGTTGCCCGTTTCGCTGGTTGGATAAGGGAAACGACGTGGTACACCCTGGCCCGGATAGGCTGTTAGTGGCACCTCAACAATCTCAGAAGGGAAGCCCGTGCGACGGAACTCCGTGAAGGCTTCGCAGCCGTCGCCAAAGAGTGCCAGCCACTTGTGTGTGCCAAGTGCTTTAGCTGCGTTAGCGCCATAAGCGGCATCCGCAGCAGCCAGGTAAGCAGCATCTGCAGTTACACCGAACTGGCCGCAGGAAGCAGCAATGGCATCCAGATAAGCCTGCTTGTCGTTGTTGGCTTCGGCTTTGATAAACAACACCTCAGCGTAGGTGAACAAGTTGGATGGATTAGTCGGATCATCGCGGAATGCGGTACCAATCTGAGAAATGGCAGAGAACGGGTTAGGTTCAGTAGTGCCGTTAGGCTGTCCCACATACTGACCAGCATTATTTACATCAGCGTAAACCGGCAAACGAGGGTCGTTTAAAGCCAGCATCAAATCTACCAACGTTTTACTCACACAATGGTCATTACGGCCGTTGTTGTACTTATCGTTATAGATCGGATTGGAACCATCAGGAGTAGCATTTACATAACCCATTTTTGCATTTTCTGCATTGCTGGCAATTAGATTTGCCGGATTGCTAAGAAGGGTTTGCAATTCTGTGGCATAAGCTGGAACCTTTCCCTTGGCACGGTTGAGCAAACGGGCGCGTACGGAATTGGCAAACTTTTTCCATTTAGCGGCATCACCACTGTAAATCAAATCCCCCGCGCCCAGATCGTCGTTGGCAGGATCAAACATAGCTGCCGCATCTTTCAACTCCTGGATTAATCCGGCGTAAATACTTTCCTGGCTGTCATATTTAGGTGTGAAAGTGCGTTCTGGATTCAAGGCTTCAGAATATGGAATCTCCCCCCACATGTCGGTCATGATGGCAAAGTAATAAGCCTTCATAGTCATGGCCGCAGCGCGCATATTGCTTGGATTTGGCGCACGGTTGATAATATCCTGCAAATCAGCCAAAGGTCCTGCGTACAAGTTATCCCAATGAGCAGTCAAAGCGTCTGGGCGATATTCATACCAGTCTTCATCGATATACTGGATTTTAGCGTAGTGCTGTGCCCAGAGGCCTGCATAGGTCATGTTCATGCTGGCGCCATGCGTACGGCGTACACCCTGGGAAATTCCGGAAACCAACACGTTGGTCAGCGGCACCTCTTCCGGGCGGTTTGGATTGGAGTTGATGCTTTCGAAGTCCTTGGTGCATGCGCTTGAGAAGCTCACCAATAGAACCAGCATCCAGATTTTAATATTTTTCATAGAAGTGATTGTTTGAATGGATTGATCATTAGAAGCTGGCGCCAAAGGTCAGACCAATGGTGCGTGCAGAAGGCAACTGACCGAATTCAATACCCTGCATAGCATTGGAGTTGTCGAAAGCTGTTTCCGGATCCACGTGTGGGATGTTGCTGTGCAACAACGCCAGGTTGCGGCCGTATACAGCCAGGCGCAAACCATTCACGAAGGAGTTTTTGAACCATGCTTTCGGCAGATCGTAACCAAGGGTTACTTCACGCAATTTGATGAAAGAACCATCGAATACACCACGGTCATGACGACGGTTGTATAAGTCGGCATTCCACGCTTCAGCGGATTGCTTCACTTCGTTTGGCGCATAGCCGGTTACGTTGCCGTTGCCGTCCTTGATTTCATATACACCACCAAAATTGTATCCATTCTGGATTTCATCAATCGTATTACGTCCTTCCAGAGATTCTTCCAGAACACCTGCATAGCGACCAAAAATATAGGTCATGGAGAAGATGTCACTACCCTGACGCATGTCGAGCAAGGCACTCAAAGAGAAGTTTTTCCAGGTGAAAGAATTGCGCACACCACCTACCCAGTCAGGCGTGATATTGCCCAAAACGAAGTTGGAGTTGTTGCCATTTGCATCAACGTCCTGGATTGGCCGGCCGGTTGCCTGGTTTACGATGATCTGACCATCAGGAGCACGCTTTACGCGGCGACCTACCAAAGTGCCATAAGGTTCGCCTTCGCGGGCTACCAGACGAACGCCCCAGTTAGTATTCAGGGTGATCTCGGTTACACCATTTGGCAAGTCTTCAACTACAGAGTTGTTCTTAGCCCAGTTGAAATCGATGTCCCACTGGAAGTCGCGGGATTTAATAGGTGTAATGCCCAGTTGTACCTCAACACCATCGTTTTTGATCGTGCCTGCATTGGTAATACGGCTCGCAAAGCCAGTGGTAGATGAAACGTTGAGCGGAATAATCTGTTTGGTATTCCGTACAGTATAGTAAGTTACATCTAAGCGCATTCGGTCTTTGAGTGCCCGAATTTCAACGCCTGCTTCAATTGATTTACCTAATTCATTTTGCAAATCTCTATTAGGTAATGATCCTGGAACAGAAAAAGATGGCGTACCACCCCATGGCGCGAATGCATTATACACAAAACTCGTCTGGTATGGCAGTCCTTCCTTACCTGCCTGCGCATACCCTCCTCGTACTTTCAGGAAGTTGATTCCAGGAATTTTAACTTTCTCGGACACCACAACACCCAGACTTGCAGATGGATAGAAGTAACTGCTGTTTTCGATTGGTAGGGGGGAGGACCAGTCGTTACGGGCAGATGCATCCAGATAAATGAAATCGTAAAAACCTAGCGAAACACTTCCCAATACAGAATTAATACGGGAAGTGGTGAGGAACTGGTTCACGTTTACGTTACCGTCAGCATTGGAGAAGTTGAACAAACCTGGAACGACCAATGCCGTTGCCGTTTGCTCGATACCGGTCACGCGGTTATCTCTACGTACAACGCCAGCAGTAGCCAATACGGAGAAGTTGTCGCTGAAACGCTTATTAGCGGTCAACAGGAAGTCCATATTGGTTTCCGTGTTGGCATAGTCAAAGGCCTGGAACTGACCTTTCGGATAGTCAACGGTTTCTTTTTCAAAACGGATTTCACGGCTGTCGTTATAGAAGTCTGTACCGATACGGCCCATCGCTTTCAGCCATGGCAGCATCTGATAAGTAACAGAATAGAAGCCGTTTACGCGATTACGCTGCTGTGGTTTGGTGTTGTTGTACAGGGTGAAGAACGGATTGTTCTGGTAGTTGTGGTTCCAGTTTACAATATTACCGTCTGCATCGCGGTTGTTATAATTGGCGCGGAGGTAATCCCAGTCTACCTGACGACCTGACCAAATCGTTTGCTGAATGATGTTGTCACCTGCATAACCAATACCCGGGCGGTTATCGGATTTCAGCGTGGTGTACGTTACGTTACCATCCGTAGTAATCTTGTCGTTCAGTTTCATGCCAAACGCCAGGTTGAAGGTATTACGCTTCAGGTCGGTATTGGGCACCATCCCTGTCTGGTCCATGTTGGTGAAGGAGAAACGAGCATGGGCTTTGTCGCCTGCAGCCGTAACTGCAACACTATTGGTGAACGTAACACCGGTTCCGAAGATGCTTTTTACATTGTCCGGATGGGCTACCCACGGCTGCTGTGCACCGGTGAACTGGTCAATCAACACGCCTTCGCCACTTTCATCAATGGTTCCATCGGCATCATTGTCAATACCATCAGCGCCATTGATGGCAGGATCAAAAGACGGTCCCCAGCTTTCGTCAACACCGTCAAAGACACCATTACCCGTACCATCTACATAACCGAACTGGAAGTCAACACCTTGTCCGAATTTGTTCTGATACGTTGGCAGGCGGAATGGTGTGGCAAAGCCGATGTCGCCATTGTAGGTAACACCCAGGCCTTTTGCTGCGCCTTTGCCCGATTTAGTGGTAATAAGGATTACACCATTTGCACCGCGGGAGCCATAAAGCGCTGCTGCGTTCGGGCCTTTCAAAACGGAGATAGACTCGATATCGTCAGGGTTGATGTCCTGAATGGCGTTACCGAAGTCTACACCACCAAACTGGCTGTTACCATTACCGCGGTTGGAGTTGTCCATCGGGATACCATTCACTACAAAGAGTGGCTGGTTCTCACCGGTAATGGAGCTGTTACCACGGATAACGATACGCGCAGATGCACCAACGTTACCGGAAGAGCTCACTACGTTCACACCGGCAATTTTACCGGAGAGTGAGTTTACTACGTTCTGGTCGCGGGCAGCAGTAATCCGGTCGCCACCGATCTGCTGTACTGCATAGCCAAGTGATTTTTGCTCACGACTGATACCAAGCGCTGTTACTACTACCTCATCAAGGTCTGTGTTGGCTTTCATCACTACGTCTACTACATCGGAGGCGCCCAGTGTAATTTCCTGGGTGGCATAACCGGTGTAGGAGAATACCAGTGTGGTGGAGCCGGAGGGAACTTTTACGGAATACTTACCGTCGGCATCCGTGCGTGCGCCTGCAGCAGCGCCTTTTACGGCTACCGATGCACCGATCAGCGCTTCGCCGTCGCCGGTCACTGTGCCCGTCACAGTACGTTGGGCAAGGGCGACGCCGAACCCAACGACTACCAGAGCTAGCGTTGTTAATAATCGCTTCATACGAAAGTTGAATTTGGTGAAAAAATGTGTGAATTGTTTAGTGTACCTTACTTGAAAAAGATTAAAACGAAGAATCAAAAAACAATAAAAAAGCCACTTGAAACAGTATATCCTGTTTGGGAAATATCCTGTTTTCAAGCGGCTTCTGAAAGTTTGATTCGGTTACCGGAAAATGAAATATTGCCTCATCTGGCAACTTCCGGAACGACCAAAGGTAAAAGCACAGAATTGGAAAACGGCGAAAGAATTAACAATTTTTTAAAATAAAAATGCTTAAAAGTAAAACTATCATTTTGTAATTAATTGATAATCAATTATTTATGCCATTTTTCTTTTATAGCGAAAATTCGCTAAATAATTTATCCATCTACTTGTACAGGTGTTTAAGCAACAGTATTACGGATAAACAACTCAGCCTCTAAAAACTCCACCTGTCGCAAGTTCTATCTGCCCAGTTGCCGTAAATACATCCGGATGGTGTTCTCCAAACCATAATACAGGGCATCCGCAATCAGGGCATGCCCAATGCTCACTTCCAGCAATTGAGGGCAATGTTCCTGGAAAAAGCGCAGGTTTTCCAGGTTTAGATCGTGCCCGGCATTGATACCAATGCCAATATCATTAGCTACCATGGCAGCTTCCGTATAAGCTTTTACCGCAGCCAGTGGATCCTTCTTGAAATCGTGCGCAAACGGGCCTGTATAAAATTCAATCCGGTCAGCACCGGCCTTTTTGGCGCCTTCTACCATGGCGGATACCGGATCTACAAACACGGATACACGAATATTCCTTCCATGTAGCTCCTTTACCACTTCCTGTAATGCTGACTGTTGATGTACGGTATCCCATCCATGATCGCTGGTAAGCTGATTATCGGTATCCGGCACCAGGGTACACTGGTGTGGCGGATTGGCTAAAACGAGGTCCATAAAAGAAGGTACCGGCTTCCCCTCAATGTTGAACTCGGTGGTCACCACTGCTTTGAGTGCCGGGATATCATCGTACCGGATATGACGCTGATCCGGACGCGGATGTACCGTAATTCCTTCAGCACCAAAAGATTCGATGTCTTTAGCTGCCTGAATCAGATCAGGAAGGTTACTGCCTCTGGAGTTTCGAAGGAGAGCAATTTTGTTGATGTTTACGCTTAAACGAGTCATGGGTTGGTCATTAATGGTCATTGGGGGTCATTTATAGGTCATTTGGGTCATTGTGGGGCATTTGACAGGTCATTCTTAAGGCTATTTGTCATCTTGAGCGCAGCGAAAGATCTGGATATCCTTCTTTTATGTTGGTATTTCTGGTTGGTTTCGCACAGATTTCACACAGATTTAGGGTTCATATAGTTGGTGTTTGGTCATGTGCCAGGCCGGATCTTTCGCTGCGCTCAAGTTGACAACCCGTGTCAAGAATGACTCCAAATGACCACTAAATGACCCAAATGACCCCTAAATGACCTATAAATGACCCAAATGACCTCCATTGACCTCAATGCCCATATCTTGCGGCACAAATGTATTGGCATATGGAAGAAAACGATGTATTGGAAACCGGAGAATCCAAAATGAATTTGCCACGCCTGCCGGAACCACCTGTAAGGCAGGTTTTGATGGCTCAAATCGGGTTGATGATCTTTTGCGCTGGAGTAGGAATGCTGCTTTATTTGCTTATTTGCAAACTTACGGGTTGGGATCCTCAGTTGGCAATAAACGAAAATTCTCCTGCTCCTGAACGCTGGCAGGTAAGGCTGCAATTGGGTCTGGCACATTTTTTCGGGTTTCTTATGGCCGGTGGCATTACGGTTTGGATCTTTTACCGTGGAATTACCCAGCAGAAAACCAGTTGGCAGGATTACCTGGAAAGTCGGGAAATACCCCGTTGGACTACCCTTTCGGTGAGTTTGTTATTGATGCTGGTTTCCCTGCCCTTAGTTTTATACACCCTTTACCTGAACCAGCAGTTACCGCTCCCTGAACTTTTTAAAAGCGCAGAAGATCAGGCAGAAACAGCCTTGAAAGGCTAGCTTCAAATGGAAAATATTTGGGAAGTGCTGGCCAATCTCACCCTCATTGCCCTGCTGCCTGCCCTGGGTGAAGAATTGGTATTCCGGGGAGTAATCCAGCAGCAACTGATGCGCCGCATTCAAAATCCATGGATGGCCATCCTTCTGGCCTCCTTAATTTTTAGTGCCGCTCACATGCAATTTGAAGGATTTATCCCCAGAATGTTGCTGGGGTTTATCCTGGGCTGGTTGTATTGGAAAACCCAAAATTTTTGGATACCTGTTTTGTGCCATTTTTTCAACAACGGCCTTCAGGTGATTGGTCAATATCTCTATAAACAGGAGCTTTCCACCGTTGACCTTGAAAAAGATATTGAAGTACCCTGGCAATTTGCCGCTATTTCCCTCTTTATGATCTGGGCGACAGCACGGTTACTTCAACAAAACCTGACTAAATATCCGGCAAAATGACACATTATCAGCTTTCTCAACTGCCCTCCCGAGAACTCATTAAAGGATTCACAGGCCGTTTTATCCACACAGATCAAGTTACCATCGGCTACATAGATATCGCATCCGGGAGTATTCTTCCGGAACACCATCATATTCATGAACAGATTACCACTGTTCTGGAAGGCACGCTGGAAATAACGGTGGAAGGACAAAAGCATCTGCTCCTCGCCGGGCACATTCTGGCCATTCCTTCCAATGCCCGCCACTCCGCCATTGCCCTTACTGATTGTAAAGTGATCGATGTTTTTAACCCCGTCAGGGAAGATTACAAGTTTTAATACCATGTATATCAATACATTAGCTCGCCTGTTGGCTCTCGTCATTCTCCTTCCTGCCTTACTGCCTGCACAGGGGATTTATCAGGAATATTACCTGCCAAGGGTAACATATAACAGTGCCATCCCAACGCCGGCATCCTGGCTGGGCTATGAGGTGGGGGAGTGGCATACCAGTCATGATCAACTGCTCGGGTACATGAAAGCGCTGGATGCTGCCAGTGATCGCATCACGCTTCAGGAATACGGTCGCTCACACGAAAACCGGCCGCTGGTTTGCCTCACCATCACTGATCCGGCCAATCATGCCCGGTTGGAGGACATTAAAACCGAACGCGCCAAACTGGTTAACCCGGCCGAAAGCAAGCAGGTGAACCTGAAAAATCTGCCTGCCGTGAACTACATGGGCTATTCCATTCACGGCAACGAAACCAGCGGCAGCCATGCCGCATTGTTGGTGGCCTACTACCTGGCGGCCGCTCAAACCAAGGAAGTAGAAGAACTGCTGCGCAATACCATTATCCTGTTCGACCCCTGCTTCAACCCCGATGGCATGCAGCGATTTTCAGCGTGGGTAAACAGTCATAAAAGCCGTAATCCTACCTCTGATCCGGCCAGTGATGAATATAATGAGCCCTGGCCGCGTGGCCGCACCAATCACTATGGTTTTGATCTGAACCGCGATTGGCTGGTGTCGCAACAACCGGAATCTGTGGGCCGGGTGAAACTTTTTCAGGAATGGCACCCCAATGTGCTCACTGATCACCACGAAATGGACAGTGGATCCACGTTTTTTTTCCAGCCAGGAGTGCCAAGCCGGGTCAATCCGATTACACCGGTCAAAAACCAGCAACTCACCGCCAAAATTGCCGACTACCACGCCAAAGCTTTGTCGGAAAAACAGGTGCTGTTTTACACCGGAGAAAATTTCGACGACTTCTACTACGGCAAAGGATCCACTTATCCTGATGTGAATGGCGGTATCGGCATTTTGTTTGAACAAGCCAGCAGCCGGGGTACTCAGCAGGAAACCAAAAACGGATTGCTCACCTTTCCATACAGCATCCGAAACCAGGTGATTACTTCCCTTTCCACGCTGAAGGCCGTAGGCGAAATGCGGGTTGAACTCAATGATTACCTGCGCAATTTCTATACTTCAGCCCTGGAAGAGGCCCGAAAAAGCAACGTTAAAGGCTATGTTTTTGATTTTGGAAACGAAACGCAATGTGTTTCATTGGATCCTAAATCAAGAAATTTTGGTTATGATGTAACGGATGAATTGCCCTGCATTGCGTTCCTGCAAATGCTGCGCCGACACAAAATCAGCTTCTATCAACTGGAAAAAGACTTCAATACAACGGAAGATACGTTTGCTGCCGGAAGCTTTTTTGTGCCCCTGGAGCAGCCACAGTACCGACTCATCCGAAGTATGTTTGAACGCCAGACGCAGTTTCAGGACAGCATTTTTTACGACATTTCTGCCTGGACCCTGCCGGATGCCTTTGGGCTGCATTGGGCCGCTGTGAGTGGGAAAATACCGGAGGTACATATGGAGCCTCAATTGCAGGAAGAACACGCTCGGCTAACGGACTTATCCCGCTATTACGCTTTCGTTTTTCCCAATCCGGGCTATGAAATGCCCCGGTTGCTGTATCGTTTACAAAATGAGGGATACAGGGTACACGTAGCCCTGGAGCCTTTTGAAGCCGAAGGTCAAACATTTGCTGCCGGCTCCTTGGTGGTTCCGGCAGACCGACAAATCCTGAAGGTGGAAACGGGGCCGGATCGGAAGATTTATGAACGATTGAATGAACCCTTGTTCGCAAATTTTATTCCGATCAAAAACGGCCTCACCTCGGGCGGGCCGGATATGGGCAGCAGCAAATTCCCGGTGGTTCGTATGCCTAAAGTGCTCATGCTGACGGGCAACGGGGTAAACGTTGAAGACTCAGGTGAAATATGGCATCTACTGGACGTCAGGTACAATATGCCGCTGACCATGGTGGAAGCAGAGCGTTTTAACAACACAAACCTGGAAACCTACAACGTCTTAATCCTGCCAGATGGTAACTACGGCTCGGTATCGGCAGACAAGGTCAAGCTATTTGCCCAGAACGGCGGCACCATCATTGCCACCGGAAATGCCCTGCGTTGGCTGAAAACTTCCGGACTGGCGTCCCTGGAATTCCGAAGCATTCCGGTGGATTCCATTAAACGCCGGCCTTACAGCCAAATAGCAGAAGACCGCGGTGCGCGCAATATGCCCGGCGCCATTTTTGAGGCAGAACTGGATCTGACACACCCGCTTTGTTTCGGGTACAGCCGTTCCAAACTACCGGTGTTCCTTCCAGAGAATCTGTTTGTAGAAACTGCCAAAAACCCATACGCCACACCGGTCATACTTACCAAAAATCCATTGTTGGCCGGCTATGTGCACCCCAAACAAAAACCAATGGCGCCAGG
>DLXL01000409.1:0-679 GCA_003448025.1 Saprospirales bacterium
GCCTGCGGCAATTTTGGGGTTAACTAGAGCTAAAATTTCAGGGTATCCTTAAAAAGCTGCCGAAGGCAGCAGAAAAATCCGCGTCATCCGCGTCATCCGCGTTCCATATCCTTTATTCGCGTTGCAAAAAATCCGCGTTCCAATGCGCGTTCCAAAAAAAATCCGCGTTCCATTGTAACCTGCGTTCCACCACACGTGTCAGAGTATGTATTGAAAACGGAAACCACTTTTCATTCACAAAAAAACGCACCAATATTATGGAACCAGGAGTTGTAGTTTTCGCAGTACCTATCGCTGCATTCATTATGGTAGTCGCTATCCGATATCTGGAAAGTAAGGAAAATCTTTCCATGATTGAGAAAGGCATGAACCCGGCTGAACACAAGCGTCAGCGCCGACAGGCTAACCCGTCTATCACTTTAAAAAACGCCTTGTTGTTTATTGGCGCTGGTATGGGTCTTTTGCTGGCTATTGTCATTACCAGTACGTTCCAGCTGAACGATCAAAGCAGTACAGGAGTATTTTTTGCCCTGATAGCCATCTTTGGCGGCGCAGGGATGTTGGGAGCTTATATTTATGAGCGCAAAAATCCGCCGGAACCGATGGGATAATTCCTTGTCAACATTCGAACCGCAGAGCCGCGGAGACACAGAGTCCTACTCTGCGACTCCGCGGCTCT
>DLXL01000409.1:942-3647 GCA_003448025.1 Saprospirales bacterium
GCATGTCCTACATAATTGGAACCATTATTCAACAAAGTGCAAAAATTGGCGCATTCGTAGATAAGCCTCGTCAGTCTCCAACCCAACTTCAGGAACAGCAACTCCGCGAGTTGTTGCACGAGGCAAGGCATACTGAATTTGGTGAAGAATATCACTTTAAGCGATTGCTGGAGGAGGCTGACGTGGAAACAGCATTCAAACACTCGGTGCCAGTGATGGATTACCAAACCATCTACGATCGCTGGTGGGTAAAAGCTCACCTTGAAGATCAACCGGATGTATGCTGGCCAGGCATTGTGCCTTATTACGCGCTTTCCAGCGGCACCAGCCAGTCTTCTACCAAATATATTCCGCTCAATGAAGATATGTTACGGATGATGAAACGAGGCTCCCGCCGACTGTTTTACGATATGGCCAAAAACTATGGCCTGGCTCCGGAACATTATACCAAACAAATGCTGATGGTGGGTTCCTGTACCCAGCAAAAACGGGTGGGATATCACTGGGAGGGGGATCTGTCCGGCATCATGGGCATGAACCGCCCGCGCATCATGGAACGCTCCTATCGCCCGGGCCGGCACATCACGGATTTGCCAGACTGGGGTGAACGCATCGAGCGTATTGCCAACGAAGCGCCGCAGTGGGACATTGGTTTTTCCGTGAGCAATCCAATGTGGCTTCAGTTGATCCTGGAACGTATCATTGAAAAACACAAACTGGCCCATATCAATGAAATATGGCCTTCCTTTAATGTGCTGGTACACGGCGGTGTACCCATAGAACCTTATAAGCCCACCCTCGAACCACTCTTCGACAAGCCAATTCTATATATGGATAGTTATGGCGCTTCAGAAGGGTTTCTGGGCTATCAGGAACGTCCGGAACACCGCCCAATGAAACTGCTGAATGACTGTGGAGTGTATTTTGAATTCGTTCCGTTTGATGAGGAATATTTCGACGATAACGGTGACCTTCGTACCAGTCAACCCAAAAGCCTCGGACTGACGGAAGTAGAAACAGGTAAGCACTACGCCATTCTGCTCAGTACCGTGGCTGGCGCCTGGCGCTATCTGCTGGGTGATACCGTACAGTTTACTGATCTGGAAAAAGCCGAATTTCGGATCACCGGCCGCACCAAACAGTTCCTTTCTGCCTGTGGTGAACACATTTCCATAGATAACCTCTGTGATGCCGTTAGAGCAGTAGATGAAAAGCTGCATGCCGGTATCGGAGAGTTTACTGTTACCGGATTACGGGAAGGCACCTTTTGGGCTCATCAATGGTATATTTCCGCAGATAATCAGTCGATAAACGCTGATGCGCTGGTTAAGGCGCTTGATGAAGAACTTTGCCGTCTTAACGACGACTACGCCGTAGAACGCCGTTATGCTCTTCGTAATGTACGCGCTCGAATGTTGCCCAATCAGGTGTTCCTCGACTGGCTCAATAAACGCGGCAAATTGAATGGTCAGGCCAAAATTCCGCGCGTCCTCAAAGGCAAACAACTCGAAGATTTTACATCCTTTATCGGAGAAAATGGATATTAGACGGTTGGCAGCAACTCAAGTTTAGATTCAACTTGTTGTTGAGAAACATTGAAGTGAAAATTTTAAAAATCGCACCGCCCACCTTAAGCCGTCGGACATGAAAAAACCAGCATTCCACGAATTTCTCGCCAAATTTCCACCCATTCCAATGCCGGTTACGCTGGGTGAAGATACCCACCATGTTTTCGGGGTGGAGAACCTGCCTTTGTCTGATGCCCTGATTTCGGAATTCATTCATCCTACAGAGGAAACTGTAGCTGATGATGAATTCACGGAATATGTACCCTGTTTTTCTATTGACAATACAGAGCAGTTCATTGCAGTGGTATGGTGGAAAGCTGAATTGATGAACTACGAATATGTACTGGCTACGTTTACGGACAAAGGTGAGCTCATCAGTCGGGAGGTGATCGCCGGCACCTATGTGCGGGAAGGCGCTGTAACGCGCGCTGTTGCAGTCATCAATGAGGAGTGGGAAATTACCATCGGGGAAGGAACCTCCCCCGATGGTAATCAGGTATTTGACCCCACTACCTCCCGCACCCGAAATATGGAAATTCTGGTGAACGGTCAAATTGTGCAGGGGTAGGGTTACCAGCTTGTGCGGGCGGTAATCCAGAAGTTACGACCTGGCGCATTGATTCCCGAAGCAAAATACCGATATTGGGTATCCAGCAGATTGTCAATCCCAACCTGAATAGTGAGGTGTTTCCCCAAGCGGTAACTGCCCCGGATATTTAAGGTAATCCACTCTGGCATGCCGGTTGGCGGAGCGTATTGAAAGTTATCCTCCCCTTCCAGATTGTAATCTTCGAGTCGTTTTTTGCCATTAAACAAGATAAATCCTTCCATAAAGCTGCCGTTTTTATGCCAACGAAACCCGGCACGACCATAGGTAGGAGGAATATGATCCAAAGGAGATGGCTTTTCAGCCCCGGCTTCTTTCAGAATTTGGCCACGTGTAAAAGAAACAGAGGCAAACAACGCAATATTTTCGGTTGCGTCCGCATTCAGGTAAGAGGTAAGACCGTATAAACGCGCGTTTCTTTTGTTTTGGGCAGCAAGGACACGGCTGGGAGTATCGTCAAACAAAATGGTATCCTGGCCATTGAACGTGAATTCATCAACCACAATGGCATCGCGGAACAAGGTTCCCCA
>DLXL01000409.1:3855-6724 GCA_003448025.1 Saprospirales bacterium
TTCCGGCTTGATATCCGTATTGGGCACAATGACACTGCCGGTTTGTGAATCAAATACCTTTGCTAAATCATCAATGTTTGGCATGCGAAATCCGGAGGAAAGGTTGGAGGAGATACGCCAGGAACCATCTCCGTTCCATACCGCTCCTAAACTTCCGGATGCTACCGGATTGCTTTGTGTTACCTGATCAAATGGAAATGGGAAAAATTCACGGCTTACAAATTCAGCATTCAACGCAGAATAACCGACGCGAAACCCCTGACTAAAGGTCCAGTAATTGTAAGAGGATTGATGCGTTACATACATGGCAGCATTAAGCATTTGACTGCCGCCATCCGGATAACGTGTGCTTTGGGAGGTTACCTCGCCGGTATTGACGTTCAGGCGGCTGGCTGTTGATGTTACATCATTATGTTGAACATCCAGTCCGATCTGCATCAAATGGCTTTCTCCCCAGCTTCTTGAGGCATTTGCTGTTAAACCGGTAACGCGCACCATTTCAATGCGGCTGGTGCGGCGGGATGCGCCAAAGGCTCTGTTATGTCTGCTTTCTTCAATGTCCTGATAGCTGGCGGTGACGCTTAATCCCTGGTTGAAAAACCCCAATTCGTAAAACCGCAGGTTATACGCAGCCATGATACGATCCTGTGGGCCATAATACCATTCTGCCGACGCAAGACCTGTGGCGGCAGATGGGTCGGTTAACCGGTCGTAACGCGGAATGTTGGAAGAAGAGCTGTATTGCAGATTCAGGCTGTGACGCACATTACTGCTTTGCCGGTACACGATCTTTTCCATCAGATCGTATTGCGAATAACCACTGTATTTTTGTACCAATGGGTCGCTGTTCCATATCAGTGAGTCTTTTCCGTTGATCCGATCCACATAATACTTCCGTTGGCCAAAAGTGCCCCCACTGCCGGCGTTTTTTCCCATGCGTAAATCATCAAACTCACTGTAGGTAAAAGAGGTAAGCGAAGCCAGTTTCTTGCCGCCCAGGCTAAAATCAAGGTGACCAGTTTTCTCCTTATTTGCGCTTCCGTATCGCACGAAGGCGTTTCCTGTGGTTTTGAAACCGCCATCGGAAAAAATCGGATTTTTGGTGTAAAAGCAAATAGCGCCGCCTAATGCATCGGTACCATATACCGTAGAAGCCGGGCCAAAAAGGATTTCTGCACGTTCCAGCGCAGCATTATCCATGGTAATAATATTTTGCAGGTGTCCTGACCGGTAAATAGCATTGTTCATACGTACACCATCTACTACGAGCAAGACCCTACTTGCTTCAAAACCACGCAATACCGGGCTGCCACCGCCTTGCTGACTTTTTTGCACAAAGGCGGCTCCGCTGTTGATCAACAGATCAGCGGTGGATTGCGCATTGGTGCGCTCAATTTCTGCCCGGCCCAGCACCCTCACTTCCTGAGCCACTGCCGCTCGACTTTGTAGCGTACGGTTTGCAGAAATAACGGTTTCATTTAGATTAATCGCTTTATGGGTGGAATCTGCCAGGCTTTGTGCATATGTAGTACTAAAAAGCAAGATTAACAGCGTGGATAGTACTGTTATTTTTTTCATGTTGGGTGTTTTAAAAAATGGAACAATTGCCCATAACGCAGCACCCGCATTGCACTTGGGTGCAGGCGGTTGGTGTGCTGACGGTAGAAGCAGAGGAATTTTAAGTTATGTCCATTGGCCCTCCGGAGGAGGCGCAAAAACACCGGGAACGAATTGTGTTCCCCATGAACAGGCAGGAAAAACAGCCCTGGATAAGGCCAGAACAGGCAACTTTGGCCATACAGGAACAGGTGGAACCAGAAATGCAACACCCAGGCTTAGGGCCAGCCAATGATTCAGGAAGGGGGCAGATGATTGTCCGGACTGCTCTCCGGATTGAAACATATGGCCCAATGCAGACAACAGAGCCTGTTCCTTATGGTCGTGGTACAAGGCTACACGTATTGAATCTTCTGTTTCTGCAACCGTATAGAAATCATACAAAAAACCTTCCAGCCTGATCTCTTTTTTATCGACTTTAATTTGGGCAAAAAAGGCTTTGGAAAAGGTTTTTTCAGGCAGGTTATTGTCTTGAAAGAGCGCATTCCGGGCCTCCCAGCGGGCATTCCAGTGCATACCATGCCATGCCATCTGCCATCCGGCTGATTGGAATAGCAGAAGTCCCAGCAATAAAATGGCGGGAAAACGGACTTTTTGCAGGGCAGTTGTATGCATGATACCTGCCTAAAGGTAGGCAGAGCAGTGTTTGCCGGAATGATTTACGGGCATAAATTCTATAAAAGGTTGTTTGCAAGGATTGAAAAGATTCATCAAACATCCAATTTCAGGGCGAGGTTGGTTTCTTCACTTCCCAAATTCCTCCTACATTGCACCCCTCAAACCCAACTGTTCTGCCTCATGCGTATAGATTTTCCGGAAGGGTTTATTTGGGGGACTTCTACCGCCGCTGCCCAGGTGGAAACAGCCGGCCAGCACCCCTGGCGTGGTCTGAAAGCACTGGATGGCGCTGTGTTTGAACGTACCACTGATCATGAATTGCGCCGGGAATCGGATGCTGCGTTGATTGCGCAATTTGGATCTGTATACCGCTGCGGGGTAGACTGGAGCCGGATACAGCCCGAGCCACAAGGGAAATTTGTGCCCGAAGTAGTGGAAGAATACCGCCGTTTTTTCGAGGATCTGCGTGCCCGAGGGGTGAGTATTATGTTCGTGCTGCACCATTTTGCGCACCCTAATTGGTTTGAAAAAATGGGTGGCTGGACGAATGAAGACAATATTCCCTACTATCTGGAATACACCCGCCTATGTGTAAAGCATTTCGGCGAATACGTAAGCTATTGGAATACCTTCA
>DLXL01000524.1 GCA_003448025.1 Saprospirales bacterium
CCAAAGCCGCATCGCGGCGACATTCTAGTAGTAACCAGTTGATGTCCATAATTTTCAGAACGGCGTAGCCGTGACATTATCAAAATGTCACGGATGCGCCGTTCTCGCCATGTATAAAAGGATCGATTCAAAACACACATTAACTTGTGTACCTACCGTAGCAGTTTTGAGAACCTACGAGGTCTAAAAATATAAATGCATGGTCCTACTTAAAAACACCTCCTAAGTTTTGTCATATTCGCGGCGTATGCATTGATTTTACAGATAAAAACGCCTGTCAATATGACTTGCCGGTATATTTGAACCCAACACAAACTACACTTATGAAAAAACTACTTACGCCCCTTTTCATTGTTATTATTTTAAACATAGTCTATACCCAATCTTTTTGGGAACGCGCCAATGGCCCTAATGGATTAAATGTATCCAAATTATATTATTCGCCCCAGGGTGAGGTATATGCAAGAGACTTCAACGATAGAACCTTCCGATCTCTCAATAACGGCCTTTCCTGGCAGGAAATATATGGCCCGGAACCAGGTGTAGATATCCTCAATCTCCGCGTAGGGTATAAAGGCACCCTTTTTTGTGTTGGAGCTGACTGGATTACGAGATACCGATCTACAGATTTTGGTACAACCTGGATTGCGACAACTATACCGGCATACTATATTGCTTTCACCGAGGCAGCTGATGGCGCTTGTTTGGCTCTATCTGAAACCGAACTACTGCGATCCTACGACTATGTACATTGGGATACCCTGTCGGTTACCTTGAACGAATGGTATCAGGAACACTATAGTGCCGACCTGGGCTGGCTCCCGAACGGAACCCTTGTGGCCAGTGAAAATGTATGCTACTATCCATCTGAACCAAATTACTTTATGATCTCCAAAGATAACGGCATGACATGGGATTCCGTGCCGGGATCTGGACCCATTGCCCGGATAGGATATGTAGGAAATGAAACCTACATTTTCTCCGCTAAATCTTCTTGTAACAGGGTATACAAAACCAGTCCGGATAGTACCGCTCCATCCCTGTTCCCGGAAAATATACTCAATACAGACGATCATCGTTACCTGGTAACACCAACGGGAGCGCTGATCGTGGGAAATTGTGATAGTACCCGGATTTCCTACGATGCCGGGAATAGTTGGCAAAACCATGATGGCAACATTTGTTTCAATTTTATCAACCATGTCATGCCCGGCAACCTCATTCTTGCAGGCAGGACATTTGGCGGACATATCATGCGTTCAACGGATGAAGGAAAATCCTGGACATTCAGTGGATATGGCGTCAATGATTTTTGGGCGTTCGACCTGACGTTTAAAGGTTCTGATAAAGCTTTTGCACTCACCAGTGCAGGCATTTGGCGAACCCTGGACGGCGGCGTATCCTGGCATATTGTTCCAAATGATTTGCTTAGCAACCATCCAGAGGTAGACGTTTATAACCTGCAAATTGCGCCGAATGGCGACTTATACGTGTGCAGACCCCAACAACTGCTACGCTCTACTGATGATGGAGAAACTTTCCAGGAGGTTGGACCGGACCTTCCTTCCAAACCTTTCTCAAGAGTGTCTATACACCCGGAAACCGGAGATGTTTATTTAAGTGGTGACTCGGTTTTACTCAAAACTACCGATCAAGGACAAAGCTGGCAATTGATCAATGACCAAACATCTTTTTATTATCAATCTCCCGTATTTCATCCCAGTGGAACAATGTATGCAATTAAATTTGATCCTGTGGAATGGAATTTTTATCTAATTCGTTCCGATGATGGTGGAGTAAGTTGGCAAACCATGCCAAATATGGTAGGCTCTAATTATCAAGTCAGAATGGTTCAGATTGCTTTCGATGGAAAAATAGTGGCCTCCAATTCATTTTCGATATTTATTTCAACAGACAACGGGCTGACCTGGGTAAAAAGAAACGTACCAATGCATTTATCTAAATTAACCTTGAATGCTGCGGGACATATCTTTATTGGAGAAGGGTCTTCCAAAAAAATCTATCAATCGGAAAACGCCGGCCAATCCTGGACCTTATTGGAAAATCTTCCCTCAACCCTTTACACCGGAACCGTTGATCTGTCTGTTGACCCCAGTCAGCGCCTTTGGGTGTGTACCGATGGAGACGGCTACTTCAGGTCGGTGGGGCCCACGGTTCAAACCATTCAACCCATTTTAACCCCGGATAAACTCGAACTATTTCCCAATCCTGCCAAAGGCGGCTTTTGGATAAAAGGACTGCCAACGATAGAGGATAACAGTTATACAGTACAACTTACAGACCTTTTAGGCAGGAAAGTCTTTAGTCAGTCAATGTCCTCTGAACCGTCATTTATCACAATCCCGGGCCATATCAGGGGCTTATACCTGGTAGAAGTTTACAATAATGGTCGGATGGTTGGCGCGGGGAAGGTGTATTTGGAATAATATCTCCCTATGAACACCCATATTACCACCTATTACAACCAACTGGCTCAGAAGTATGATTCCGACAGGTTTGGGAATGCTTATGGCCGGTTCCTGCACGCGCAGGAGCGTGCGCTGCTCACGCGATGGCTGGCGTCCGTGAAGGCGGGTGCGATACTTGATCTTGGCTGCGGCACCGGACGTTTTTTAGATTTGGCCACACATGGACTGGATGCCAGCACGGGTATGCTGGAGGTTGCCCGGCAAAAATTTCCGGAAAAAACGCTGCAAAACGGCCTGGCGTTTGCCATGCCTTTAGCCGATGAATCGTTTGATGTCATTTTCTCCATGCACATGGTAATGCACCTCTCCGCTGATGAACTGCAACCGCTACTGGCAGAAGCACACCGCGTATTGAAGCCGGGTGGGAGCCTGATGTTTGATTTTCCGTCTACATCGCGCCGACAACTGTTGAGGCAAAAGGCTGCCGGCTGGCATGGCGCCAATGCCTATACATTGCGGGAGATTCGTGCGGCAAGCCTGGGCCAATGGCGCCTGGAAGCGGTGAACGGCTTTTTGTTTCTGCCCATTCACCGCGTTCCGCGTTCCATGCGTTCGTGGCTTATTGGTTTGGACACCTGGCTGTGTGGCTCATTTTTCAAACGATTTTCGTCTTATTTGATCGTACATTTGGTCAAAATATGAACATACGAAGCATCGTGCCACGACCTGCCAAAGTGGGTCTTCGCTGGGCTCAGCGCCGCTGGGCTGATTACCAAAGCGGTATGTATGGGCAATTGGCCGGCCCCACCAATACAGAGGCTGTTTCGTTGGCGCCGGCTCTGGAGCTGGAGCAACCCATTATGCCCAGCGCTTTTTTTGAAAACAAGGTGCATAACATGCAAACCGCCGCAACGCGTATACAGCAGGTCTTGCTTTTACCCGGACAGGTATTTTCCTTTTGGCATGTGGTAGGCTATCCGGGCGCCAGAAAGGGTTATAAAAAAGGGCGCAATCTGGTGGCCGGCAAGGTTCAGGGCGATTACGGAGGCGGCTTGTGTCAGGTATCCGGACTACTCTATTACATAGCCCTGGCCACTGGTTTGGAAATCCTGGAACGCCATTCCCACTCTATCGATATCTATGCAGAAGAAGATCGTTTTGCCCCCTTAGGCGCCGATGCTACGGTGGTTTTTGGCTACAAAGACCTGCGTTTTCGGAACAATACCGCGCACGCCTTGCACTTTCACCTTACCGCCAACACCCAACGAATCAGCGCAGCAGTATCCAGCTCCGGACCATTAAGCGCCACCACCCCGGAATTCATCCGCACGGATATGCCCGGCCGCCGCGTGGTACAAACCCTGGTGGGAGGTGATACCGTGGCTGTTTCAGAGTATGGGGTGGGAGCGCTATAGTATGGTTGCCAAACTCAACGGTTCTGCGACGTCTGCTGTCCTTTTGTGTTAATCTGCAGAAAACCTTATACAGGAAAATAATTAACCCTTCTTATCCCAATATCTGCGCTCTGTCTTCATCAATCAACTTCTTGAGGGTTTCAACGCTGGGCAGAGCCACCAGGTATTTGCTGACAAAAACCTCATGAGGCATGTCAATAGTGGCATATTCTACCAATGAGTCTTCCTTGTCGGCACACAGAATGATGCCTATAGGCGGGTTATCCAGTTCCGTCATTTCATTTTTTCGGTAATAGTTGAGGTAGACATTCATTTGCCCGGCATCCGCATGATCAAATTTGCCAATTTTGAGATCCAGCAATACATGGCATTTTAATACCCGGTGATAGAAAACCAGATCAATCCTATAATGAGTGTTGCCAAAAGTGATTCGTTTTTGCCGGGCTTCGAAACAAAATCCTCTTCCCATTTCTATGAGAAACTGTTGCAGGTGATTGATAATAGCCTGTTCGAGATCTGTTTCGGTGTAGGCGGGCTTTTCCTCCAGACCTAAAAAATCCAGTAAAACCGGATTTTTTATCACATCAGTTGGGGAGAGCGGCAGGCTACCTTTCATTTTTTCCAGCACAGCTTCCTTGTTTGCCGACAACCCGGTGCGCTCAAAAAGCATGGTATTCATGGCGCGTTCCAGCTCACGCACGCCCCAGTTGTTTTTGATGGCTTGCACCTCGTAAAACATTCTTTTCAAAGGCGTATCAGCCCGCAGCAGCTCAACAAAATGCGAAAAGCTTAAG
>DLXL01000140.1:0-1948 GCA_003448025.1 Saprospirales bacterium
ATGGGCGGGGAAAGTAAAATGTACCTTCTGCGGTGTTTCCGATAGTGACTTTTGGATTGGTCCAGGTGTTTTTCATTGGCAATGGTTTTGAAGTTAAAAATATTTGACCGCAAATTTATTGTCAAATATTTTTAACTTCAAAACCATTGTCAAATTTTTTTTTTCGTCAATACGCTAGTCTATCGGGTACAGCCATCTGATAATTATAGATTAGGAAGGTAAATATTTAAGATATCCCGTTGTAAATCAACTGGTTTTGTGCTGAAGTCAAGCAGGCGTGGACATTGGATATTGGATATTCATAAAAACATCGTTTTTATCCCGTTCCAAAGCTGCGATTTCCGGTTTTTATCGGGTTCGAGGGTGGAAAGGGAGTCGGCGAAAAGCCAGGTGGCGCCGTAGAATGCAGTGGGGTGGTAGAGGCTGATCTGGATAGAGAGTCCGAGTTGTGCCGGACTGATCCCGAACACCAGTACGTGGCCGGGTTTGCGTTCTTTCAGGTCAGGAGCAATACTGACCGGTTCATGTGCCGGAAGCTCAGCAAACAAGGTGTCTTGCTGGAGGTTCAGGTTGGCTGCGGAAAGCACTTTGGCAATAAACTCCCGGTTGGCGGCACTGTTGGGCTCCGCTAAAAACAATACGGCCACTTTACGGGCGAAGTTGCCTTCTGCCTGGGCCAGTGCTGTTTTTTCAGCGGCAAGAAAGATCAGTTCCTGGTTGAATTGCATGGTTATTGGGCTGCCAGCACGGCCACAGCGGCGGCGCGGGCCACCTCGTGTTGGTCGAGCAGGGATTTGATGTATTGGTGCATTTGTCCTTCAGCGCGGGCTTTCACCAGCAGCGGGTCGTTGCCCAGCAAACCCAGTGCATCGGCGGGGGAGGGCAGGGCGGTGAGCGAAGCCAACTGGCCGAGGTCGTTACCGGTAAGCACGGCACTGTGCCGTATGCTATCGGGCAGCCCGTCGAACCCAATGCCTATGCTGGTGACTTCCTGCACAATTTCCACCACGGCATCGCCGCTGGCGCGTGCGTAGTAAAAACGCCCCATTCGACCCATCAGGTCTATTTTATGCGGGTCTATCCGACCGGTTGGCGTGAGGATTTCTTCTGCAATGTGCATCAAAACGATGCGGCAGAAAATGAGGTTTCCAGCGCCACCATCTTCACCGAGGGGCATGATTTTTTCCACCACACATTCCATTTGCACCGGACTTTCCGCTACGCGGAACGGTTTGATGCGTTCGCTGGGAATGGCTGTAAAACCGGCTTTTTTGAATTCATCCACTTCCGGCCCATATTCAATGCTGGTGAGCGCCATTTGGCGGGAAATGTTGTAGGATACCACATTGATCACCACTTCACCGGTGTCTTCCACATTTTTCAGGGTGTCTTTCGTGGTGTTATTGGCCACCCTGCGGTTGGAAGAAAAAATAAGCAGCGGCGGATTGCTGCTGAAGGCATTGAAAAAACTGTACGGCGCGAGGTTTGGCACCCCGTCGGTACTCAGAGTACTGGCAAACGCGATAGGGCGCGGCGCTACGGCTCCAAGTATGTATTGGTGCAGGTCTTTGGTGGCTATTTGGGCAGGATCGATGGATAGCATCTTCTACGCATTCGGTTTATCCGGCGCCGGGGCGCTGGCGTGATAGTCTTTTTGTACGCGAACGGCGTAATCATCCAGCAATTCGATGATGCGTTCGTATTTTTTGGATTGCACAATAATGCCCACATGGTGTTCTTTGTCGGTCATGCGCCAAACTACTTCAGGGTCGTTGAACTGGCTGGTGTCTGGCCATTCCTGCCGGGCGAGGGAAACCAGGATGCCGGCATAGTCGTTGCGCACTTTCGGCATTTTATATTTTTCACCTGCTGCTACGGCCGATTCGAGTCGGGCCCATACGTACCAGAGGTTGAGGCCTGAGGAGTATTCCACCATTTCGGCCAGGTG
>DLXL01000140.1:2083-2871 GCA_003448025.1 Saprospirales bacterium
CGGCCAGGTGAGCGCCGCCCACGCGGGAAGAGGTTTCGAGGAAGTAAAACTCCCCGGTTTCGCGTATTTTGATGAATTCTGTGTGACTGGCGCTGTACTGCATACCAAATGCCGTCATGACATCGGCGGTCAGTTTTTGCAGTTTTTTATCGTCGTCGGAGCCAAAAGGCACTACTGCGCTGCGGAAAATGCCACCGCCATGGGCTACGTCGAAGGGCGTGGCCAGGTATTTAGATACCCGGGAGAAAATGACCTTGCCGCCTTCAGAGAGCGCATCCACGTGGTACACATCGCCGGGTTTGAATTGTTCCACGAGGTATTGATGGCGGTTGGCGCCCAAGGTTTCGAGGTGTGCCCAGAGTTCATCGGCAGAATGCAGTTTTTTCATGCCGGTGGCAGATGCCTGGCCGCGTGGTTTAACGATCCAGGGAGCGGCCACGGTTTGGGTAAAACGGGTGATATCGGCATCGTGAAACAAATCCGTGAAAGCCGGAACCGGAATGCCGGCATCGCGGGCTTCAATGCGCATGGCCAGCTTGTCGCGGAAGTGACGTGAAGTAGTTTGGCCCATACCCGGGATGCGGAAATGCTCGCGCAGGTAAGCCGCCTTTTCCACGTCGAAGTCGTCGAGCGCTACGATTCTGTCAATTTTTTTGCTGCGCATCAACCAGGCCAGACCATCGGCAGTGTCTTCCATATTCCATTCATTTTCAGCGTCTTCCTGCACGTAAAATATATCGTCGAGGGCTTCTTTGGCCCAGGGTTTATCGTCGTGTTTTTTGGAAGTA
>DLXL01000140.1:3019-3265 GCA_003448025.1 Saprospirales bacterium
CGGTTGCGCCGGTGGACTTCATTCCGCGCAGGAATTCGTTGCCTTTGAAATAGCTGGCAATACAAAGGAAAGAGGGTTTGGCCATGAGCTAAACAGGATTGAATGGAGGTTATTTTACGGGTGGACAAAAGACCGAAAAAGAATTGAAAGGAACGCGGTTTGGAACGCGGTTTTTTTTGGGAACGCGGGTGGAACGCGGGTGGAACGCTGATGGAACGCGGATGGAACAGGAACGCGGATGACGCG
>DLXL01000337.1 GCA_003448025.1 Saprospirales bacterium
TATGATCATAGATTCGGCTCCGGACGGGAAGGAGATATTTCCTACCTGAAAAAATTTGAAGCGAGCTACGGATTTCAGGTGATCGAAATCCCGGCACAGGAAGTGGATGAAGTAACCATCAGCTCCTCCAAAATCCGAAAAGCGTTGGAAGCAGCAGATATCCTGCTGGCGAACCGTCTACTAGGACATCCCTTTTCTTTTACCGGCAAAGTTGTGGAAGGTAACCGGATTGGCCGAACCATAGGCTTCCCAACGGCAAATCTGGAAATAGAAGACCCCTATAAAATTCAACTGCCGGAAGGAATTTATGCCGCCCGTTGTGGCAAACAGCCGGCTGCATTATACATAGGCAGTCGCCCTACCCTTTCTCCGAATGGCAAGCGGGTTATTGAAGTACATCTCATTGATTTCGTTGGCGATTTGTATCATCAGGATCTCACTGTTGAGGTACTTGATTACATACGCCCCGATAAAACATTGGAGGATTTGGAATCATTGCGGAAACAGATCAGTGCCGATAAAGCAGAAATTCTGCGCCGCTTTCCGGAACTGGAATCTACAGAAAATGCTAATCCTCCGATCATGCCCATGACTTATGACGCCCATCAGGACCATGCCATGTTGCATTCAGTGCATTACGAGACGGCTGTTGTTATCCTGAATTATAATACCAGAAGACATTTGGAGCAATACCTGCCATCGGTAATCGCTCATAGTCCTGGCGCGGCTATAGTGGTAGCCGACAATGGATCGCCGGATGATTCCATTTTATTTTTGAAGGAGCATTATCCCCAGGTAATCCTCTTGGATCTGAAACAAAACTGGGGATTTGCAGAAGGATATAACCGGGCACTTCAACAAGTATCAGCAGATTATTACGTGATCCTGAATTCCGATGTTCAGGTAGCTCCAGGCTGGCTTGAGCCGGTTATTAAAGCGTTAAAAGCAGACCCTTCTTTGGCGGTTGCTCAGCCCAAGATCCTCGCCTGGCGTCCGGGAGCCGGAGTTTTACCATCCGACGGTGAAGCCTATCAGTTTGAATATGCAGGAGCAGCCGGCGGCTGGATAGATCTGCTGGGATACCCTTTTTGCCGGGGAAGGATATTCAGCCAAAGAGAACAGGATGTAGGCCAATATGACACCACCGAGGAATGTTTTTGGGCGGCAGGGGCAGCCTTCTTTATCAGGGCGGAACTTTACCATAAATTTGGCGGCTTTGATGGAGATTACTTTGCGCATAATGAAGAAATCGACCTTTGCTGGCGTCTTAAAAGAGCAGGCTCTAAGGTAAGTTGCGTGCCTGAATCCGTTGTCTGGCACCTGGGAGGTGGTACCCTTGAGTATGAAAACCCACGCAAAGTATTCCTGAATTTCCGCAACAGTTTGTACTCCCTTTTGAAAAACGAACCATGGAGCAAACTCCTTTGGTTGCTACCGGCCAGGTTGTTGCTGGATGGATTAGCCGGAGCCCGTTTTGCAGCCAAACGTCAATTTAAGGCCATTTGGGCTATAGTCAGAGCCCACTTTTCCTTTTACAATCACCTTAGTGACACACTGGAAAAACGCAGAAAGGTGCGCCAAATCATAGCTCAATACCAAGTTGGACCGGAAAATAAAAAGGGTATCTATTCCGGAAGCATTATTCTCGCACATTACCTGAAACGGGTGAAAAAGTTCGAAGATCTGTGATGGGTGTGGAACAGATACCACGAACGAGGTAAGCAGACTTGAAAAACGATTATTAAAATGCCTTTGTACGAATTATTGCATGCAGATGATGATGTTCTGGTGGTGGTCAAACCGGCAGGGTTGCTGACTATTCCGGATCGTTTTGGCAACAAGGATAGTTTGGTGTCTGCCTTGCAAAACACATACGGTAAAGTTATGGTTGTGCACCGGCTGGATCGTGAAACAAGCTGCATTCTGGTATTCGCCCGAAATGAGGCTGCACACCGGCATTTATCCATGCAGATGGAACACCACACTGCTGATAAATTCTACCTGGCACTGGTGGATGGCGTTTTACACCATGACGAAGGAGAAATCGACAAGCCAATTGGAGAGCACCCGGGTATTCCCGGAAAAATGATGGTGACCACCAGCGGCAAACCCTCTCTGACCTTTTACCGGGCCATAGAAAAATTCAGGCATTTTACCTTAGTAGAATGTCAGATCAAAACCGGCAGAACACATCAAATCCGGGTCCATTTTCAAAGCATTGGCTATCCATTAGCAGTCGATGCGTTATATGGTCGCAGGGCTGCGTTTATGTTGTCTGAAATCAAGGGTAAAAAATATAAATCAGGAAAATTTACCGAAGAAGAACGTCCTTTGATGGAGCGGACCTCTTTGCATGCATCCCGGCTGCGTTTTACACATCCAGCAACAGAGGAGATCATGGAATTCCGTGCTGAACTACCCAAAGATTTTACAGCCTTACTCAATCAACTCCGGAAATGGGGTTCCTGACCAATATCAACCATCTGGGTCCACTGATTTCCCATCCGTAAACCGCATATCACATGGCTGCTTCGCAATTACAACGAATCATTTTCGGATTGAAGGTCAGGCAATTCCGCCAGGAAAAGGGCTGGAATTTTGAAGAATTGAGCAATCGTACCGGTATCTCCATCTCCTATTTGAACGAGATTGAAAAAGGCAAAAAATATCCTCTACCCGATTATCGCAAGCGGCTTTCAGTGGTATTAGAAGTACCCTATGATTTTCTGATCTCACCGGAGTTGAGTAAAGAATTTGCTCCTATAGGCGAATTATTGCACAGCATGTTTCTAAACGACCTTCCGCTTGACCTCTTTTGTATTGGTATGCTGCCCGTGGTTGAGAGCTTTGCCTGCGATCCTTCTAAATT
>DLXL01000325.1 GCA_003448025.1 Saprospirales bacterium
TTTTTTTGTGTAGATACCGCAGCAATTATTGGAATGACTCATGTTCGTATTTTTATGATTCACTAAATCGTAGCCTCCCGAAGGACAACTTCGAAGTACTTATATCTTGGCAATTTTCACCGTTCTCACCTCACCATTACCGAACCGGATCTTGGCCATATAAATGCCTGATGGCAAATCCTCCACCGGAAGATTTTCCAAATGCATTTTACCGGCAGGTATGGTAATGGTGTGTAGCACTGATCCGTTGGTTGCTGTAATCTGAATGACCACATCGGTATCGTACTGTATGGCATTCATAATATGCAGCGACTTCCCAACCGGGTTTGGAGCGATCAATACGCCATTAGATGGAGAGTATTGAACCTCAATGGCGCGAATTTCAGAGAAAGCCTGCTGACCCATATTACTCACACGACGAATACGATAGAAATTTCGGCCGATAGCAGGTGTTTCGTGCATGAAGCTGTATTCATTCGGGTTAACCGCATCCTGTTTACCCATGGTAGTGGTTACATTCACCCAGCTTTGCATATCGGTAGAATGTTGCACCGTATAAGCGTATTCGGTAGCTTCTGGCAAGGTAGTCCAATTGATCATTACGCCGGTCTGGCCTGTTTGCTGCACATTGAAGTTGAGGTTGAAGCCATCACATCCGGGTGAGCCTGCAGGCAATACCGTAATGGTTATGATATTGGATTCCAGGAACGGACATCCTTCACGACGCGCACAGCGCATGAATTTGGCCGTTTCGAACAGCGGTCCGGGAGCATAACTGGAGCCTGTAGCGCCCGGTATGGCCACCCATTGTGGAGGAGCCTGACCAATCTGAATGAACTGCATCCAGAGGTATTCAATTTGACCACTACCGCCAACCGGAGCTATGGTTTCAACTAAAGGAGCAGGCGCTTCGCCCTCACAGATGGTTTGAGCACAACAAATAGCGCCGGCATTGGTAATGTTGAAACAAATGGTGTGTATACCTGCATCAAAACAAAGATCATCCGGCTGACCTGCCACAATGGTAAACGGATCCGTTCGGCCATTGGTTTTTACGTCGCTGTCTTTGCAATCATTATTCACCCAGTCCTTTTTAGTCCACTGATAACCGAGTGGCAAATTACTGAACGACAGTACATACGTTCCCGGCACTACACAGTTAAAGAAGTAGAAACCTGCGTTGTTAGTGGTGGTAGTTTCCGCCACAATATCATCCGGTGTACCAAACGCACCATCCGGGCCAGGCTTGATCAGCTTAACCTCAATGTTTGGCACGCCGGTTTCGAGAGAAGGATGCTGGAAACCATTCTGGTCATCGTCATACCATACCCAATCACCAATTTTGATACCATTATTGGTTGAACCGATGGTTACGCTGGCTGTAGCCGTACAGTTACTGGCGTCTGTAACCGTTACGGTATAGGTTCCCTGAGGCAAGTTTACTGCTGTGGCAGTTGTTTCACCATTGCTCCAAAGAAAAGTATATGGTGGAGTTCCTCCGGAAACGCTCGCTGTGGCACTGCCTGGAGTGGAACAGTTGGCGTTGGATGAAGCAACAATCACCACATTGGGCGCCTGAGTAGCGCCGATGGTAACAGAGGTGGTGGCAGTACATCCGGCAGCATCCGTAACCGTAACCGTATAGGTTCCGGCGCCCAGATTGCTTACGGTGGCTGTAGATGCCATCCCAGGGTTGCTCCACTTATAGGTAAAGTTCGGCGTGCCGCCTGAAACAGATACTGTAGCTGAGCCGGTATTATTTCCACAGGCAGACGGTGTGCTGCTGGAAATAACTGCAACGGGTGCGTTTGGCTGGGTGATAGTGACCATTCCAACTGCAGCACATCCACTATTATCCGTAACGGTTACGCTGTGAGAGCCGGGAGGCAGGTTGGTAGCGGAGGAAGATGTTTGGTTACCTGCAGAAGCAGACCACAAATAAGTATAAGGAGTTGTTCCACCGGTTGCTATGGCAGTAGCGGTGCCGCCTGTTACGCAGGTTGCATTGCTGTTTACTACCGTGGAAACCTGCGGACCTTGTGTTTGGGCAATAGTGACTGTTGCCACCGCCGTACAGCCCGTAGCGTCTGTAACCGTAACATTGTGCAGGCCAGCCAACAGATTGGTGGCATTTTGTGTGGTTTGCAGATTATCCCACTTATAGGTATAAGGCGGAACGCCGCCAGAGGCAACAACCGTGGCAGTTCCACCCGTCAGGCAGGTGGCCGGAGCAGTTGGAGTTGCTACAGGAACAATTGGAGTAGCAGGCTGAATCGTTCCGGAACCTAATCCCTGACAACCGGTTGTTATATCCACAACGGTTACCTGGTGCGTACCGGCAGACAGGTTGGTTGCTGTAGCCGTGGTTTGTCCGTTATCCCAGTGATAGGCATAATTGTTGGTACCACCCGTTGCGGTGGCGGTGGCGCTTCCTCCTACCAAACAACCGGCAGGCAGGGTAGGTAATACCGTAACGGTAAGGGCGATACTATTGCTGCCTACTACAATAGAACTACTGCAGGTACATCCGTTGGCATCTGTTACTGTAGCCGTATAGGTGCCTGCAGGAACGGCAATGCTGGGTGTGGTTTGGCCATTGTTCCAGAGTATGCTGATAGGAGCCGTTCCGCCGGTGGCTGAAATAGTAGCCGTGCCGTTCAATCCGCAATTGGCCGGAATAGAAGATGGAGAACAGATTAATTGAGCCGGTTCTTCCAGGGTTACGGAGGCAATATTGGTACACCCTGTTCCCAGATCAGTTACGGTTACGGTGTAAGTACCTTCAGAAAGGTTCGTAATGTCAGCTGTTGTACCACCGTTGGTCCAGATATAAGTATATGGACCAATACCTGACATGGTACTCACATGCGCCCAGCCATTATTGGCGCCAAAACAGGTAATTTCCTGATAAACGGTATCCATGAGCCAGATACCTTCATCCCAAAAGCCCACTTCAAAACTTCCGGAAGCGGTACAACCGTTCACATCTGTAACGGTAACCGTAAATGTTCCGGCGGCAAGATTGTTGATTTGTGGCGTGACGCCTCCGTTACTCCAAAGATACGTGTATGGCGGAGTACCTCCATTTGGCGTAACCGCAGCAAAGCCATCCGGCGCATTGCCACAGATCTGGCTCTGTCCAAAAACCGTAACTCCTACTGGAGTTGGTCCCGTTATCGTGATGCTGCCCGTGGCAGAAGCCAGATCAATATCCACTACGGTAACGGAGTAGTTGCCCGGTGCCAGATTGGTAATGGTTTGCGTGGTGGCGCCTGTATTCCAAAGAAATGTGTAAGGAGCCCATCCATTGGAAGGGGTTGCCGTAGCGGTGCCGTTATTGGCGCCATGGCAGGTAACATTGGTTCCCGTTACCGTTACTTGCATTTGCGCATGAACATGGTTATTCATGGCCGAAATAAGCAGTATGGCAAAGGCAGGAATAAAACTAAAAATGGATTTGGTAAACTTTTGTCCCATGGGAGTAAGGTTTTTATGTAATCGGTGGTGTTTGTGGTAATTGTTTAAAAGCGAAACACACGCCACTTACGGCAGTATGCATTATCTTTTGAAACACAATTAGTACGAACGGGGGGAGTGATGAATAAGGCGAGAGATTAAAAGGGGACATCTTATGCTAAACAAAAGTAGGTCTATTATTGATATGCTGCCAAGTCATGATCGGTTAATTTTTACCGCTAAATCAATATATGTCGCGCAGGTTACCATAACCTATGCCGGAACTTAACAAAATCATACAGTTATACAATGAATAATTTTCATATAATTAATAAAAATGTTCGTTATATATGAGCATTTTAAACATGTTTTGCTTCTAAAAATGTACTATCCGGCAAAAATATCCATACCGGCATTCAAGCACCATTCCCGGGTGAGTCCACCCTTTCTGGCTAACATCACCCCATATTTCGTATGTAAAATGCCATCCTTGCTGTGTGCATCCGGATTAATGCTGATCTTGATTCCCATCTTTATGGCCTTTGGGATAAGCGTCCAGTCAATGTCAAGCCGCCGCGGATGGGCGTTCAACTCAATAGCAACCTGGTATTTGACACAAGCTTCCAGCACAGCATCCCAATCCAGCGGATAACCTTCCCGGCTCAACAGCAACCTGCCGGTTGGATGTCCCAAAATAGTGGTACAAGGGTGTTCTACCGCCCTTATGATGCGCTCTGTAGCCTTTTCCTGGCTCATACGCAAATTGGAGTGAACAGATGCAATCACAAAATCAAACTGTTCCAGCAGTGCATCATCATAATCCAGAGATCCGTCGTGGAGAATATCACTTTCAATACCCTTGTAGATCCTGAACGGCGCAAATTCTTCATTCAACCGGTCAATTTCTTCCATTTGTGCCAGTACGCGCTCCGGTTTAAGCCCATTGGCATAAAAGGCTGATTGACTGTGGTCTGTAATACCAATATAGGCATACCCAAGTGAACGGGTATATTCACACATTTCCCGAAGTGTGTGTAAGCCATCGCTCCAGGTGGTATGGACGTGTACAACACCCTTTAAGTGATTATCTGTTATGAGCTCTGCCGGGGTACCTGTGCGCAAAAAATCTGCAGACTCCCTCAATTCCGGCACGACATACGGAGCGTTTGCTTTTTCAAAAACCAAAGATTCCTGCGCAAGATTTTTGAAATCAAGCCCGGGATGTGCCTGAACAAAAGCATCCAAAAACGGTGCAGATCCGGTGTGTCGGAACAACTTGGAGCCCCACTCCTCTGGTTTGCAAACCAGCATCCGTAGTTTGGCCCCTTCTCCGCGCTGGAGATACATTTCTCCGTTTTCATGGCGATTCAGCGTGTATTCAGCATTTTCTTCCAATACCCATGAGGGCACGTTTGCAGTGGTGAGAATCTCTATGGATTCCACCACATGGCATCGGCGGCGTAATGCGCCAACAGGTTCTGCCTTTGCATCCGGAAAATGCTGCAAAATAAACAGGCAAACTGCTTCTGCCTCCATTAAAGCCGTATCCAGGTGTAGTTTGCCCCGACTTTTAAAAAAATAATCCAGCTTATTCTTCAGATCTTCCTGCGTTTTGAGCCCGAATCCTTTGTATTCAATCAATCGGTTTTCATTACAGGCATACCAAAGTTCACCCGGATTTTCAATGTGCATTTCCTGCCATACCTGTCGTACCTTTTTGGGCCCAAATCCACCAATTTCCAGCATTTCCCGAACACCTGAGGGCGTTTTCTCCCGATATTTTTCAAGTGTGTCCATGTGGCCTTTTTGCAGCAACTCGCGGATTTTACCGGCAATTGCCGGACCTACCCCTTTGATAGCTTTAATCTCCTCATCAGTCAATTCTGCCAGCGGACTGTCCAGTTTTCGCAAAGTAAGGTAGGCGCTGGCATAGGATCTGATGCGAAACGGATCTTCTTCATGGAGTTCCATGAGGTTGGCGAGCTCATCAAAAGCAAGGGCAATCTGTTTGTTGGTCAAAGCGAACAAGTGAATAGGTGAATGAGTGGCGGGACAAAGCTACGGTTGACCACGGAAAAATGAAAGGATGGCATTTTGGGTTTATGGTGGTTTATGGGGGATATGAGGTTTATGGGGTTTTTGGGGGTTTTTGGGGTTTTTGGGGGCTTTTCGCTGGGTGGGGGGGGCATGCGGCGGACGCGTCTCCATGTACTCGCGATACAACGCATACGTCTGCGGCGACCTGCGACCTTAGCTGACGCAAGAAATTCGACTCCTTCGATTCCTAGTCGACACAGCCGACAAAAGTGAGCCTGAGGCGCTAGCCGAGTTCGTGCGAAGTGCCAAAAATCGGCTAGCGCCTCGGGC
>DLXL01000335.1:0-3667 GCA_003448025.1 Saprospirales bacterium
CAGGTGCGCTTGCCATTATAGGTAGGGCGAAGGAACAAGGTAACCTTTCGTGCCTCCACTGCTACTGAATCTGCTTTAAGCATATGCCCCAATTGGCTTTGTCGCAACCAGGCATTGAATTCCAACTTTTTCTTTTGAAAAAATGGTTTGTCCTGCCTTAAATCCTGGGATTTTAAAGAAAGAATTGGCCAAAGTGAAAAGAGCAAGATGAGCTGAACGGGGCGAGGAGCCATCGCAGTTTTTTTTGTTGTGCGAATGAAGAGACGCTGCTTGGAAATACTTCATTTCATTTAGAGAAGGATTTAACGTTTGTCTGCGGGCTGAATGTTAAGTTTAATCCTGCTTTTGGCTCATAATAAGTTGCAATTTCTTAACATTTGCTTTATTTGCACGGTCAATTTCTCACTGGAGGGTTGACGGTATGAAGCCATTTTTTTACTAAACCCATTCTAGCTTATGTCCAATCGTTTACTCGGACTGGTGGCAATACTACTGCTGTCAGTGCAATCCATGTACGCCCAGGTAACTACTGCAACGGTTACCGGTCAAATTACAGATGATGGCGGCGAAGGCCTCATTGGCGTTACAGTAGTTGCAACGCATACACCATCAGGTACCAGTTCTTGCGCCATAACAAGAGGTGATGGCCGTTTTACCCTTGCCAACCTTAGGGTGGGAGGACCTTACACCATTACTTCAACTTATACTGGTTATGAAAGCCAAAAAACCGAAGGCATCATGCTTTCCGTTGGCCAGAAACTACCCCTTGATGTTGTGCTGAAGTCCAGTACCAAATCTCTTGGCGAGGTGGTCATCACCGGAACCAGCGATCCGGTATTGAATTCTGAACGAACAGGTGCTTCTACCAACATCAGTCGTCAGCAAATCAACAGCCTGCCTACGATTAGTCGCTCAGCCTCTGATTACACTCGTCTGAGCCCAATGGCAGGTGAAGGGAACTCATTTGCAGGCCGCAACGACCAGTTTAACAATTTTTCTCTGGATGGTGCTATTTTCAACAATCCTTTTGGCCTGGATGCAGCAACACCCGGTGGTCAATCTGATGCACAGCCTGTTTCTTTGGATGCCATTGATCAAATACAGGTAGCTTACGCACCTTATGATGTAACGCAAAGCGGATTTACCGGGGCAGCCATTAACGCGGTGACAAAATCCGGTACCAATACCTTCACCGGAACGGTTTTCGGCTTCTACAGAAATCAGAATTTCATCGGTTCCAAAGTGGATGATGAAGATGCTCCCAAGGGAGATCTGACCCAATTTCAGACAGGCTTCAGCCTGGGTGGTCCGATCATCAAAAACAAGCTCTTCTTCTTTGTCAATGCTGAAACCGAGCGCAGAAGTGACCTGGGCTCCTCCTTCGTAGCCAATCGCGGAACAGATGGACCTGGTATTTCAAGGGTTCTTGCCAGCGATCTGGAGGCTGTTTCCAGTGCATTAAAAGGTTTGGGATACGATCCGGGACCTTATGAAAACTTCAACCTGGATGCACCAAACCTGAAAGGTCTCGCTAAACTGGACTGGAATATCAGTAATGATCACAAGTTTAGCCTTACCTATACTTTCCTGGATGCTTCCAAGCAAAAGCCGGCTCACCCGGTGGCGATTGGTCGGAGAGGTCCGGACTTTACCACCCTGCAATTCCGCAATGCTGGTTACCAGATCAACAACAAACTGAATCAGGTGATTGGTGAGTTGAAATCCAATTTTGGAAGTACCGTTTCCAATAAATTCCAGTTGGGTTATTCTGCTTTCAGGGATAGCCGCGACCCATTCAGCACTCCGGCGCCTTCTATCAATATTCTTAAAGATGGCACCCGCTACATCATTGCCGGACACGAGCCATTCTCCATTTACAACAACCTGAACCAAAACGTACTTCAGATCAATGATAATCTGAACCTATATCTTGGTAATCATACACTCACCGTTGGAGCCGCATATGAACAGTTCAAGTTCGAAAATGCGTTCAACCTGGGCGCTTATCCGGGCGTATTCGGTCCGGACTATGTGAGTACCCAGGCTTTCCTTGATTCTGTTTCTTCCGGTCAGGTTGCTGCCAATTTTACCGCAGCACAGCAAACGTTCAATGCCAATAACGCAGATCCGCTGAATAAATGGAACTGGTCCTATACCAATGTTGGCCAGATCAGCGCCTATGTACAAGACGAATTTTCCTTATTCGAACGCCTTACGGTTACACTTGGGGTTCGCATGGACAAACCTACCTATTTGAATACGGAAGAACTGATTGCAGAAAAAGTGGAGCCACTTTCTGCACCGGGATGCTGCTACCAGCCAGACATTCAATATTATGATGAAAACGGTGAAGGCATTAAATTCGACCACACGCAATTGCCGGATGCCAAGCCATTGTTCAATCCACGTCTTGGTTTCAATTGGGACGTGAAAGGTGACCGTTCTTTTCAGATAAGGGGTGGCTCCGGTTTGTTTAGCGGCCGGTTCCCGTTTGTTTGGATTGGGAACCAGGTGGCTAATCCTAACTTCTTCTTCTATTGCGTAACCCGCCCGGATTTCAAATTCCCGCAAGTTTGGCGCAATAACCTGGGTGTCGACAAGAAATTTGGCGACGGATGGGTGGCATCTGCAGATTTCGTGTACACCAAGGATATTAATGGCATGATGGTGCGGAACTATGGTCTGAACCTTCCATCCGGCAGACTGAATGCTTCTGGCGACAACCGTCCGATTTACCTGGATGGTGATCGTGCTAAAAATCTCTTCGGCGGTACTACCGATGCTTTTGTATTCACGAACACAGATGTTGGCTATTCTACCAACGTTATGCTGCAATTACAACGCACCTGGAGCAATGGCATGTACGGCAGCATTGGTTACAACTTCCTGGATAGCAGAGATGCTTCTTCCATTGAAGCTGAGATATCCTCTGATGCATACGATCGTAACCCGGCTTATGGCAATGTTAATCAGGCGGTTTTAGCGCCAAGCATCTATGGTTACCGTCACCGGGTAGTGGGTTCCTTCTCCCGTAAGTTCAGCTATGGCGGAGCCGACAATAATCGTTTTGGAACCACCATCGGTGTGTTTTTCCAGTATGCTCAAGGTGGCCGTTTCTCTTACACCTATTCCGGAAACCTGAACAACGATGGCTCTGGCAATAACGATCTGATGTATATTCCCACAGATGCGGAAATCGCTCAAATGCAGTTTGCCGGCGATGCTACGGCACAACGCAATGCATTGCGCGAATTCATTCTTCAGGACGACTATCTGAGTGAAAACAGAGGTAAAGTAGTGGAAAAATATGCCATCCTGAGCCCTTGGTTCAATAACTGGGATATCCGTATTGCTCAGGACCTGAACCACAAACTCGGCGCCAAAACGAACACCCTTCAGTTGACAGTAGATATCCTGAATGCAGGGAATCTGATCAACAATAGTTGGGGAGTACGGCAAATTCCCGCTACCACCCAACCGCTTGGCGTGGTAGGTGTTGACGGTACAGGCGTGCCTACTTTCTCTTTTGATACCAATATCAAAAACACCTTTGTACAGGACTTCAGCTTGCTGAGTCGCTGGCAAATGCAGATCGGCTTGCGTTACAGTTTCTGATCAGGTAGCCTAATATTGACCTTCACATGAGGGTGTCTCAAAAGTAATTTTT
>DLXL01000335.1:3941-4508 GCA_003448025.1 Saprospirales bacterium
CGCCTCTACCGGATCCATTTTAGCCGCCTTCATGGCCGGATAGGTGCCAAATATGATGCCTATGATCACGGCAACGATGCAAATGATCAAAAAGGTATTCCAGGTAAGTACTGCGCTAAATGGAACATCTGCAAAAAATCGAATGATCGGAATAGCTGCGAGTGCAAAACCTGCGCCCAACAATAAACCAACCATACTGCCAAAAGCGGATACTGTAATGGATTCTGCCAAAAACAGCCGACGGATATCCCCTTTTTTTGCGCCTACAGCTTTTCTTAAACCAATTTCGGGGGTACGCTCATTCACCGATATGAGCAGAACATTCATCACGCCCACACCGCCTACCACCACCGAAATACCGATGATCAACCCCATAATGATCCGGAAAATCAAAAAACCTTTAGCTGTTTGATCTATCCAAAAATCCTGACTGACAACGGTGAAGTCACTTTGTTGTTCGGGGTATTCCCGCTTCAGCCATTGTTCCACTTCTGTTTTTAACAAGGGAACTTCCTCTGTTTTGCCCACTTCAAACAGCAGGGTAGGGGGTGAGCGATGCAAATCTTT
>DLXL01000335.1:4662-5067 GCA_003448025.1 Saprospirales bacterium
ATGGGCAGGTAAGCTACCGGAGGCACATCCGGCTTTTTATCCTTTACAATACCAACAATTTGAAGGGTATGCCCGAGTGCCGTTATCTGCTGGTTCAGGATGGATTCCAAAGGTTGATCGCCCGAAATCAGTTTGGCCAAATGTGTATTAACCACCGCTTCCGGTTTTCTGGCAGAAAATGCATCAGAAGAAAACAGTACGCCATGGGTAAGTATGGTATCGCTGGGAGGCTTTTCACCAATACAGCGCAACATAGCTCCCAGGGAGGAGTCGCGATTACTTACTTTGATTTCCCGTGTAAAGTCGTTGCTTAAACTGGCTCTGATAACATAAGGCGCCGTAGCACGAAATTTCGCATAACGATCATAATCAATGATCTGAAAGGTGTCTTTACGCACCGACAGG
>DLXL01000335.1:5227-5573 GCA_003448025.1 Saprospirales bacterium
TGTTGATCATCTTGTCGGTTTGGGTTTGCACAACCAGCGCATTTACGCTGGTATTGCTGGCGATCTGATCTCTGGCAAATTTTTCCAGACCGTCAATCAAAGAAAAGGTTGCCACCAGGGCAGCAACGCCAATCACAATACCCAATACGGAAAGCAGGGTGTGAAAAAGGTTGGAGCGAATATTCTGTAAGGCCAGCGCAAAGGATTGCAGGGTGTTTCGGATCATAGCTATTCATTTTTGCTGTGCGAAACACGGGAAATGTAAGTTCCCAGACCCGAAATATTCGATGAAACCAAAAGATTACTCGGCAACCATAATCCTATAAACCTTCCCGGAATACCATTC
>DLXL01000335.1:5740-6042 GCA_003448025.1 Saprospirales bacterium
CATTCCGGTATACATAAACCCCATAAACCCGACGGGCGACCGCGAGGGTCGCCCCTACATAAACCCCATAAACCCGATAAACCCGAAGGGCGACCGCGAGGGTCGCCCCTACATAAAATTCATAAACCCCATAAACCCGAAGGGCGACCGCGAGGGTCGCCCCAACATAAACCCCATAAACCTCATAAACCCGAAGGGCGACCACGAGGGTCGCCCCAGCATGTAAACATAAACCCCATAAACCCCATAAAACCCCAAAAACCCCAAAAAAACACAAGAAAAACAAAGAACAAAAGTAAAAA
>DLXL01000355.1:0-3930 GCA_003448025.1 Saprospirales bacterium
AAAACGATAAGTCAAGTAATAAATATCAGTAGCAACGCCACCGTCCACCGTCCACCGTCCACCGTCCACCGTCCACCGTCCACCGTCTACCGTCTACCGTCCACCGTCTACCGTCTACCGTTACGCCCTTGGCAACAGCGTAATTTGTTTAGAGCGTACTTTATCGCCTTGCTGTACGCTGATCACATAGTTGCCGGCTTTTTGACCAAAAAGGTTCACCTGTTCTGCGTAAGTACCGCCAAACTGAGGCAATTCGCGGCTGAACACTGCTTTGCCCTCCATATCAAAAATGCGAACCGTAGTTGGTATAGCTTCCGCTTCAAAGTTGATGTTTACCATACCATAGGTCGGGTTTGGGTAGGCTTCCAGTGAAACCAACTCAGCATTTATCGTTTCCGGATCCTTGCGTTCAATACTTTCCTCCAGGACGTCCACCGTTTCTTCTGTTACAGGGGGGGTATCACAAGCTTTGAAGCGTGTGTTGATCTTCATGTTTTTGCCATTGCGCAGCACCGTCAGGGTAAAGGCATCGCCCGGCTTCTTCTGGTCTCGCTCTGAGGTGAGTTCCTGGTGAGAATTAACCGGTTTGCCATTGAAAGCAAGGATGATATCACCTGGTTGTACGTCTCCCTCTTTGGCAGGAGTATTATCAATGACACCATTTACTAATACCCCACCTTCGTTACCGGAATTTGTATTGGTGTAGACACCGATGAACACCTTGCATGGATCGCGATCAACATTGAATGTGTAGGAATTTTGACCGCTCAGGGCTACCATTTTGGTCAACTTTTCACCATTTCGGTCAAGAATAACTTTCACCAGATTGCCGGCTTTTTGTTCTTTCAGTGCTTCGCGAAGGGAAGCACTGCCAGTTACTGGTTTACCGCCAACGTTTACAATCACATCACCGCTTTGAAGACCTGCTTTTTCAGCGCCTTTACCGGATACCAGGCTTTCAATGACCAGGCCTTTTCCTGTATTAGCGGCGGTATTTTCATATACACCAAGGATTGGGCGGTCGTTCCAAGACATGTTTTTGAAGGATTCCTCCATAGATTTTTGGAGAATTTCCAAGGAAGCCAGCCTTTCATTTATACGCTCTTCCATACGTTCGATGGATGCTTCGCGTTCCTCTTCTGTGCATTCTTTGAAACGGGCGTTGATGGTTTGTTGCTGGCCATTGCGCACAATGCTCAGGGTAAATGCTTCGCCCTGCTGGTGCTTGTCGCGCTCCCGCTCCAGTTCGCCCTGAGAACGCACTTGTACGCCGTCGAGCGCCAGGATCAGATCTCCGGCTTTAATGCCATAGGTGGTAGCCGGGGTATTGTCTACGGTATAATCTACCCGCAAGCCGCCTTCTGCACGGCTGGTACCCACTCCGATGAATACCTTGCAGGGATCGGCAGGTGAATAAGTAGAAAGGTTGTTAAAAGTGTAGGTATACGTTTGAGCCGATAAATTGGTGGCAGCCACAAACGCCAGTACAGGCAAAAAGAAGGAAAGACGAGTCATACAAAGATTTTGTTTTTGTGAAGAACTCGATCAAAGACCGGATAGTTTTGCACACGTTGCACGAAACGAATAAAAATATGCCGGTCACACCGTTCCCCGGTTCCTTTGTCGCCAGATGGAAAGCATCATTCTTCCAGCAAAAACGGGGGCGGCAATGATACTGCCTACGCTGAAAAAAAGCATTTCGCCCCAGATATATTCCTGAATAGCAGGCTGTTGATTAGTGGGCAGGTGTCCCACCAAAGGCTCCCAGCTGCGTTCTTCAATAAACGTCAGAAAATCATTGAGGTGATCAATCAGGACAAAGGTGAGCGGGAACATGAGCAGCAACAACACAATTTTTACTATCTGTCGTTTGGCAATAAATGTGTGCTGTAAAAAGAACGTATACCGGGTAAGTGTAACCAGCGTCACCACAAACACGGCATTCCATATTTCAAATGGCCACACATACATAGCTTTGTTGATTGGTCTGAGCACCAGCCAAACGATCAGGGCAGTAAATGCCCACCAGATCAGTTCAAGCGTAATTTTTAAAACGACAGATTTGTTCATGATTTTGTTGTTGTTGCGCTCCTTTATTCCACAGATTCGGGTTGTGGTTGCCCCCAAAAACTTCCGATCCACATAGCCATGAAACTGGCCAATAATCCCCAAATGATGGCTGGCGTTTCAAAAACCAGCAATAAGCCGCCACTATACTTTCCGGATTCAACCAGCCCTGGAAACGTCCAGTTGGCGAATAACCACACCAGCAATCCGGTAAGCATGGAGGCAATAGCCCCTACTCCTGTGGCTTTTTTCCAGTATAAACCGGCAATTAAGGGAACGAAAAGTGAAACCAGGCTGAATGCCGAGGATTCTCCCACCAATTCAAAGATATTATTGCGGGATAAGGCCATCATGCCGGTGATCAATGCCACTCCCACCAGTGAAATGCGCATAATCTTTAAAAGTTGCGCATCGCTGATATTTTTAAACATTGGCTTCGCCAGATTCTCTCCAATAACCGTGGCCGGAGCCAGCATAGCCCCACTACATGTACTGAGAATTGCCGAGATAAGAGCCCCGAAAAAGAAAATCTGCATGGCCAGTCCGCTGTGTTGCAGCACCATAGCGGGAATAATCATCTGGGTATCCCCTTCCAGCAACTCCGGGTATAACATGCGGGCACAATAGCAGATAATGAGCGGCAACATCGCAACCGTCAGGTACATAAAAGAAGACGAATAACAGGCCCAGACAGAAGAACGCACATTTTTAGCCGCCATCACCCGTTGAAAAACATCCTGTTGTGGCACACTCCCCAAACCGATGGTCATCCAGGCAGCCACCCAGTGGATAATCTTGACAGGCTCCGGGTCTGGAAAAAACTGGAAAAAATTGGGCGGAGCAGACGCTACCATGTTGCCCCAGCCGCCCACCTGTATCACCATGCTCACGGTAAGTACCAGCAACCCGATAATGATGGCAATGGTTTGTACAAAATCAGTGATCGCTACTGACCACATACCACCCACATAGGTGTACATCAACACCAGCGAGGTGCAAATCAACACCCCCCAGGTGCGATCCAGACCGCCTACAGCTTCCAGTACAATGGCCAGAGCCACGATCTGAGCTGCAATCCAGCTGAAATACGACGGAACCATCACCAATGCCGAGGTGATTTCTGCGGTTTTACCGAAACGGATCCGATAAAAATCATTGAACGTAAGAATCTTCAAATTGTACAACGGCCGGGCAATGAGCAAGCCCGCCAGCAGCAAACACAAGGCTGCACCAAAGGGATCTTCAATTACGCCAAGCAAACCATGTTCCGCAAATTCAGATCCGGCGCCCAACACGGTTTCAGATCCAAACCAGGTGGCAAATAATGCACAGGCCACCAGCATCATGGGCAATCCTTTGCCTGCCATCACGAAATCGGCAGTTGTTTTTACCCTGCGCGATGCCCACCAGCCGATAGCCAGGGTACACAACAGATAAAGGACGATAAAACCCAGCAATAATCCGTTTTGCATGTGCTTACTCCATTTTTCCGGTCAAAGATACCAGACTGATCACCAACGTTTTTTAGCACTGCTAAAAATAAAAGAAATGCTCATCCCGCAGAAATAATACCAGTCGTTGTTCTCTGGATTCCCATTCAGATGAACTCCATCCAGCTTGTCTGAAAATACCAGTCGGGCGCCTGCATCCAGACCAAGTACCACGGATTCGTTTATTTGAGCCCGACACCCGATACCAAAAGGTGCAGCAAGGAATTTTTGATTCACACCAACTTCCGGCAACGGCGCCGAAAGCACCTTGGGCTCGTCGGCCGGCAATCCGTAATATTCCACTTTTGCACCGCCAAAGGATGCTGCAGCGCCTGCGAAAAGGTATGGCGAAACAAAAAAGCGGCGCACGCCT
>DLXL01000355.1:4066-4266 GCA_003448025.1 Saprospirales bacterium
AAAAAGCGGCGCACGCCTACGTCTTTGTAGCGGTACAGGCCAAGCGGATGCCATTCTCCTAGTGCCGCCAGTTCCAGGATATCCGTGCCAAAACGCAGACTTCGGGCGCGTTTTGCTTCAGAGGATGCATGTGCATCATCGCCGGAAATGGCCCCGGCAAACACCTGTGTTCTGAGGGAAAAATGCTCGGAGAGGAAATA
>DLXL01000355.1:4433-4837 GCA_003448025.1 Saprospirales bacterium
CGCAAATAAGCGCCGTAGCTCAAATGGCTTTCTACCACCACAAAACCCGGGCTGGAAACATCTCCGGTATAATTGGCTCCACCCAGGTACAAGCCCGCCTCCAAAAACCGGTGATTAGCACGATAAAGCTTCTGGGAAAACCCGCTTGCAGAAATGAACAAAAACAGCAGGAGTAACAATTGTTTCATGAAAAGAAGATTGAAAGGTTACACGAAGGCACAAAGACACTAAGGCTCAAAGACACGAAGGCACGAAGATTAAAAAAAATGGAGAATCCATATATACCCATCGGAAAGTGGTTTGCGAAAAACTCATAGAGTAACTTGTTGATTATCAAGACTAAGCTTTCGCAAATCTGAAGCCGTTGAGTATAATTTACCCTTTGTGCCTTAGTGCCTTAGTGT
>DLXL01000355.1:4986-11300 GCA_003448025.1 Saprospirales bacterium
GTGCCTTAGTGCCTTAGTGTCTTTGTGTCTTTGTGCCTTAGTGTGCTTTAGTGCCTTTCCCTCCAAAAATAATACGACCTGTCGCTTTACAACGACAGGCCGAAATCCATCCTTTATAAAACCTTCTTGCTTTTCAAAAATGATTCATCAGATCAGGTTTGGATGTTCGTAAAAATCTACCACCCCTGTCTCGATGTTGTACATACCGCCTACGATCGCTATTTCGTGTGCTTCGATAAGCCCTTTCAGAATGGTGCTATGTGTAGCAATCTCATCCATCACATAGTGTACATTAGATGCTGCTACAGCATCTACGAAAGCATATCCGTTGTCATTATTAATTGGGGGAGTTTTGTCAACTACTGGCTTGATTTTACTCAACAAACCGGTAAGGTGGCCCATTTCCACATGTTCGCAGGCGCCTTTAATGGCGCCGCAGCGGGTATGACCCAGTACCATAATGATTTTCGCACCGGCTACCTTACAGGCAAATTCCATGGAACCTAAAATATCCTCATTCAGAACGTTCCCGGCAATCCGGATGCTGAAAATATCTCCAAGCCCCTGGTCAAATAGTAATTCTGCGCTGGTTCGCGAATCAATACAACTCAATATCACAGCAAAAGGATGTTGTCCATCTTTGGTTTCATTAACCTGTTGAAGCAGATTTCGGTTTGTTTTCAAATTATTGATAAACCGAAGATTTCCTTCCTTTAAAATATTCAGTGCCAGCAATGGAGTAAGCGCCTGTTGAAGTTCCTTAGTGAGCGTACGCATGTATTTTGAATTGAATTTGTGCAAAAAATGAATCTTTAAGAGCCTTTTGGGGCTCAGGATAACCTTTTAGATTAGGGCTGAAAAAGAACGATTTAGCGCGATTTATTCTCCGGCTCGCTATGTACAAAATCAGCTTCCCAAAACTTGTATCGGTCACGAAAACCTTTTAAAACCACCTCGATATTTTTCTTTGACGCCTTTTCCTTGGCAAACTCCCGAATATCTTCCAGTACATCAAAATCAATATAGGCCGATTCTGATGCATCAATCAGCACTCTGGAGTTCTCCGGCAGATGGTCCAAAGTCAACTTGATGGCTGCTTTATTGAGAAATGAAACTTCCTGCGACAGTTTGATAGTAATCAAATCGCCCTCATGGTACTCTTCTTTGTGGAAGAAGTAGGCATTGCGCATGTTTCCGCGCAAAATGGCAATTGCACTGGCTGCCAACCCGATCCCTACACCTGTCAACAAATCAGTGAATACTACTGCTACTACGGTTATGATGAAGGGCCACCACTGGTATTTACCATTGTCCCATACGGTTTTAAAGATGGAAACTTTGGCCAGTTTATATCCGGTAAGAATCAGTACGGCTGCCAGTGCTGCCAGCGGAATCATATTCAGAATACCCGGAATAAGCGCCGCACAAATCAGCAGGAAAAAGCCATGTAAAATAGCCGATGATTTAGTGCGCGCGTTCGCATTCACATTTGCCGAGCTACGAACAATCACAGAGGTAACCGGCAATCCACCCAGCAAACCGGAAACAATATTTCCTATTCCCTGTGCCCGAAGCTCACGGTTGGGGTCAGAAACCCGTAAATAAGGGTCAATTTTATCTACGGCTTCAATGCAAAGCAAGGTTTCGATAGAAGCCACAATACAAATGGTCATGGCTACAGAATACACTTTAGGATTGGCCCATTGAGCAAAATCGGGCATGTTAAACTGCCCCAGGAATGCTGAAAAGTCGCTGGCCACCGGAATATTCACCAGATGCTCCTGCTGAATGGCCCAGGGTTCACCCATAGAAACCAGCAGTTGATTGATCAGAACGGAAACCAGAACAGCCACCAGTGCACCTGGAACAAACCCTACCATCTTTTTCACCGCAGGTTTTTCCCACACCAACATGATGGCAATGGAAATAAGTGCTACAACGGTTGCGCCCGGATGAATATATTGGGTAAGGGTTTCCCAAAGGGTCAGAAACGTATTACTGCCACTTTGTTCAAAAAAGGCAAAATCACCTTCAGCATCCTTGTCGTATCCCAGGGCATGCGGAATTTGTTTCAAAATAATGATGATGCCAATACCTGTAAGCATCCCTTTAATAACGTTGGACGGGAAGTAATTGGCAATCATGCCAGCTTTAACAAAACCCAGCACTAATTGAAACATTCCGGCAAGTACCACCGCCAACAGGAACGTTTCAAAACTGCCTAATTGTTGAATGGAAACCAGCACCACTGCAGTTAGACCTGCTGCCGGGCCACTTACACTGGTATGGGAGCCACTCAAAAAACCAATGACGATACCACCGATAATACCGGCAATCATTCCGGAAAAAAGAGGCGCGCCTGAAGCCAGCGCTATACCCAGACAGAGTGGCAGGGCGATCAGAAAGACCACCAGTCCTGCTGGCAAATCGTACTTCAGATTTGCCAAATAATCATTCTTTTGCATGAAGGTAAAAGGTTAATTGCTAAAACAATGCACTAAACAGAACGGCATTACGCTCGTTCTTCCGGACGTGTCAAAAACAAGAGCAATTAAACCCGGTTAGGAGGCGGGGAGAAAATAGTGCGGTAAGCAGCTGCCGGAATCGTTTCAGCATCGGCAATAGCACTGCTCCAATGCGCCGCAGCGGCAAGGTCTTGAAGAATAAATACGGCTTGACGATTTTTAAATTCCTTCCATTCGTCGTCCGATTCGCCTTCTTTTTTCCCTTCTTTTTCGCTGTTTTCTACTTTAGATTCGCACATTTCCATCCATTGGAGCCCGGAAAAGTAAGGCTGTATATCCTCCATGAGGATACAACCCAATAACAGGTAAGCCAATAAAATACCAATTCGAATGCGCATAAAAACAAGAAGGGGAGGCAAATGTATCATTTGAGAAGGTAACCCGAACCGGATTTTGATTCTTTTTTATTTTCTTAACAATGTCCGCAACTACAATGCCCGGATAATATGTTGCCGGAACTGCAATTAAAGCAGACTTTTACAGCCTTGTTTTTCGTTAGTGTCAGGCAATTCAAATTAATCACCTAACTACTACTTACATATGAAAATCACCCATCTGTTATTGGCTGGCGCCATGATTATGTTCCTCGTTTTTTGTACACAGGATCCTTTGGAAACATGGGAACAAAAAAATGATCGCGGACAACTGGAACGTTTTCAACGCCGGAAGGACAACCAGAAACGGGAAGGACTGTACCAGCGGTACTCAGCCGAAGGCATTTTGCTGGAAGAGGCCCGGTTTCTGGCTGATTCGCTGCACGGAGAGCGAAAGTATTTCTCTGCCACCGGCCAATTGGAAAGCATAGAACATTATCAGCATAACAAGATCCATGGCAAATTCCAATCCTTCTACCCGGATGGTAAAATCAAAATAGAACAGGATTTTGTGGAGGGAGCCCTCACCGGCTTTAGCATTCGTTATTATCCCAATGGCCAAATGGAAGAAAAGGTTCAGTTGAAAAATAACGTGGAAGATGGTCCATTCACAGAATACCATGAAAACGGGCAACTCAAAACAGAAGGTACCTATGCACCCAATGAAGAAGGCGATGGCCTGGAAAACGGAGAATTAAAAGAATATGACGAGTCCGGGCAACTCATTCGCCTCGCAGAATGTCAGAATGGTATGTGTTTGACGAAGTGGAAGAAATAGTATTCACCGCGAAGTGCGCAAAGTGCACTAAGAGTACCTTTAGCGCGCTTTGCGCACTTTGCGGTGATGCCCTCGTACAAACACCCAAAACTCATCAATTTATGCAATTGACACGCTACAAATGTATTTCCGCGCTCTTGCTGCTCATTTCCTTCTTGTCTTCGGAAGCAAAGGCGCAGGTGATCGGTGGACGAAATGTTTTTTCCTATCTGACTCTGCCACAATCCGCACGGGTAACCGGTCTGGGTGGCGCACAAATTGCCGTACGCGACGATGATCCTGTTTTTGCCATCGGAAACCCTGGCGCCTTGAATGAAACGATGTCCGGCAAAGTGGCGCTAAACCATAATTTTTTCCTGGGCGGTATTCAACATGGCTACGTATCTTATGCGCATCACCTGAAAAAATGGGGATTTACCATGCACGGAGGTCTGCAATATCTCAATTATGGGGAGATCAAACGTGCCGATGAATTCGGGGATGTGCAGGGAACCGTGAAAGCAGGTGAAACTGCATTTACCCTGGGTGCTGCCCGCCCGCTGAGCAAGAGATTTTCCCTGGGCCTGAATATGCGGATGGCATTTTCCCGGCTGGATATTTACCGCTCATCTGCTTTGCTGGCAGATGTCGGTCTGATGTATGCTGACACTGCCCACCGCCTCACGATGGGTCTGGTGATCCGAAATGCCGGCACCCAACTTAGCACCTACGCCGGATTGAAAGAGACCTTGCCATTCGATATTCAACTGGGACTGAGCAAACGCCTGGAGCACCTGCCATTCCGGTTCAGTATCATAGCCCACCATTTACACCAGTGGGATATTCGGTATAATGATCCCAATTTACGGGATGATGATGTGCTACTCTTCGGAGAAGAACAAACCACAGAGAATAAGACCACTGCCGCTATTGATAATTTCTTCCGGCACCTGATTTTCAGCGGAGAATTTCTGTTGGGTAAAAACGAAGGGCTTCGCATCCGCCTGGGATACAACCACTTGCTCAAACGCGAACTCAGCGTTAGCAATTATCGCAGCCTTGCCGGCTTTTCCGGAGGACTTGGCGTTAAAATAAGCCGTTTCAGGGTAGATTTTGGCTATGGCGCCTACCACCTTGCCGGAGGCGTTGCCCACCTGGGTATCGGAACGAGTTTTAAGTGAGTGTTTGGGTGTTTGAGTGTTTAGGTGTTTGAGTTGGCGTTGGGTTTGGGATCTGTTTTTTACAATACAGGGAGTAAAAAATGAGAGATATCACCACTAAGCCACTGAGGACACTAAGGGAAGTCTCTTAGTGCCCTCAGTGGCTTAGTGGTGATACTCAGCCGAATGCCAACCAAAACACCAAAACACTCAAACACCAAAACACTAGTTCACTCAATAACTCTCCTTGACACATACATCACAACTGCCAGGATGGCAAATAAGCCGAGACTGCCGATGAGCAGGGCGTAATCCTGGAGTTGCAGCACTACAAACAGGAATCCATACAAGAGGGTCATGGTGCCACCCACAATCAAAGCCATTTTTCCGGATTGAAATAAAGAGCGGGCAAAGATGCCGGTCAAACCCACGGTCATCATTCCTGCAATCAGATAGGCCAGATTAAAGGAAGTATGCTCTGAAATGGACACCAGCAAGGTGTAGAAAATGACCAGTGCCAATCCTATCAGAGCGTACTGGAAAGGATGAACGCGCTTTTTCTGTCCCAACTCTATAAAAAACACGGTAAGGAAGGTCAAGCCAATGAATAAGATGGCGTATTTAACGGAACGGGTAGATTTCTGGTAATTATCCACCGGCAGCAGAAATGATACCCCAAATGCGCTTTCCTGAAAAGAATAATTTTGATTGCCCACCCATTGCTGCGGGAAGTTGCGATTCAGATTCAATACTTTCCAGGAGGCTGTAAACCCTTCATTCGTGATGTTTTTTTCATCCGGCAAAAAAGCCCCGTTGAAACTGGGGTCCTTCCAGGGCGCAGCCATTTTCACCTCCGTAACTTTTCCTACAGGGGTAAAATACAGGTAATCAGAGCCTTTTAGCGCCAATTCAATATGGAATTGATGCCCGATATCAGGCTTAATTGACACTGGTACATGAATGCCACTGGTAATCAAATCAGGCACTGGCACCCCAGGCTCAAATACGAGCGGTTGATTATTCCAGTTCAGTTTAACCTGATCTGCCAGACCACGCAAATCCGGCACCCCCAGCACTAATACTGCCTTATCCCAATAAATTGGGGCATTTTCAGGGATCAACTTCTGAATCTGCAAAGGGTTGAACGCACCATCCAGTTGAATCTTACTGCTGTATAATACTACCTCAAAAATGCCCCGGTAACGCTTTTCAGGTGCAACTTCACTGTTGATTTTCAGGTCGTCTGGTAAAAAGTAGGCGTATTCTGTCACCTTGCGCACTTTATCGCCTTCTGAGGGATAAATGGTCTTTTCATAAGGAACCACCAAAACCGGCCCTTTGATGGTTTAATGCCCTCCCCATTTACTGCTTACTTCCTGGAAAGCTTCGGCTTTGCGGCCTTCTCTTTCAAAAATAAGGCTTTCCACCATAGACGTTGGAATCAGTAGCGCCAACATCAGTAAAAAAATAAGGATCCCTTTTACGGTGATCTGGTTTT
>DLXL01000626.1:0-10732 GCA_003448025.1 Saprospirales bacterium
CCCCCCCCCTTTTTTTAATGCACCGTCTCCCTCCCAGATCTCCCCTCTTACCCAACACGACGCTCTTCCTATCTTTCCCTCACGGTGACTCTCAATGATGTGACGTCTCCTACCATTACCTGCCCGGCCAATACTACCGTTGCAGCCAACGCCAGTTGCCAGGGCGCTGTAGGGAGTTATTCCGCTGCTACGCTGAGCGACAACTGCAACCCCTCGCCCACGGTGACACAAAGCCCGGCTGCCTCTACGTTGCTTACCGGGCATAATGCCACGCAAACGGTGACCCTCACGGCCAACGACAACAACGGGAACTCTGCTAACTGCAACTTCACAGTAACACTTAAGGATGTGACCAAGCCGGTCATTACCTGCCCGGCCAATGTTACCATCAACGCTAATGCCAGTTGTCAGGGAACCCTGGCAGCCTATGCTCCCACGACCCTGAGCGACAACTGCAATCCCACACCAACTGTAACGCAGAGTCCTGCAGCCGGGACTTCCATCAGCGGGCACAATGCCGTAAGGACGGTTACCCTAACTGCCACCGATGCGGCGGGCAATACCCAGACCTGTATCCTGACGGTCACCCTAAAAGATGTGACCCCTCCGGCCATTGTGTGCAAAGCCTACACTGCCAATCTTGATGCAACGGGCAATGTGAGCATCACACCGGCCAATGTGTACCAATCAGGTTCCGACAACTGCGGCGTGGTGAACCTCGTTTCAGTGGTGGCCAGCAGTTTCAATTGCAGCAACGTGGGGAACAACGTGGTGACGCTAACAGCCAACGATGGCAACGGCAACACTGCCACCTGTAATGCCACCGTTACGGTAAGAGACGTGACGCCTCCGGTGGCCAAATGCCAGAACGTGACGGCAAACATTGGGCCGAGCGGCACGGTTACAGTACCTGCTGCCTCTGTCAACAACGGCTCTACAGACAATTGCGGCTTGACCTTAACGTTGACACCCAATACATTCAACTGTTCGCAGATAGGCGTACGGCTTGTTACGCTCAAGGCCACCGATCCGGGCGGAAACATGTCTACCTGTACGGCTAAAGTAAACGTGCGGGATATCACAGGCCCAACTGCAAAGTGTAAAAACCCGACGATTTATCTGGACGACATTGGTCATGCCACGCTCACGGCTGCTCAGGTAAACAACGGCAGCACGGACAACTGCGGTATCACAAGCATGAGCATTGACTGGACTTCATTCAACTGTTCCGAGCTGGAAGGCTCACCCTGGTCCGTGACCTTGAGCTTGAAGGATGCGAGCGGCAATTCTTCTACCTGCCTGGGTTATGTGACGGTTAAAGATGCCATAGCTCCCACCGCCGTATGCGAAGATGTTACCGTAACGCTTGGATCGAATGGAAAGGTAACTGTGTATAGCGAAGATCTGGCCTTCAATAGTACAGATAATTGTGCCGTGTGGTCGTACAGCCCGATTGCCAAGCTATATACCACAGCCAATCTTGGTCCAAACAACCTGACGATCACGGTTAAAGACTGGAGCGGGAATGCATCAACCTGTGTTTCGGTAGTGACTGTAATCAGCAACCAAAATGGAGACTACCAGGGTGGAGTTGACGACGAAGAAGGCAATGTGGATCCATTTGAGTTTGTCTTGTATCCCAATCCAAGCAGCGGCAATGCTATGATGGCCTTCTTGTTACCTGCAGAGCAAACGTTCACGGTACGCATTTTCGACGCCACAGGCCGTATTATTTATAGTCATATACAAATGGGCCTTGAAGGAGAAAACTTCATGCCTTTGCGACTGGGAGATCTTACGCCGGGAGTGTATCTGGTTGATTTTCAATCGGAAAGCTGGAAAACACAAAAGCGGTTGGTACTGCAGCGATAAGATTATATAAACCAGTGTAAACCATTCAGCCACCTTCCGTCCCGGGTATTCGGGATTGGAAGGTGGCTTATTTATTTCGGCCCACAGGGTCTTCCTTCTCCATAATGACGCCATTAATTTTTCTTTATCAACCCTTGGGTAGAATGGCCGGGGGAGGATTCCTGAATACTCCCGGTACCGAATCAATAAATATCAGTTGTTATGACGCTCTGTTAGTATTGTTTGCGGCCAATAAGAAGTCATATTTGTCATTGACCTAGATCATTATTCCGTCCATAATCGACCAGGACATTTGCGCCATGAATATAAAGTGGCGTCATTTCCGGTTTTTATTCACTGAATTGCAACGGCCGCTCGATTTGGAGATTACCTACGACGAATTGGCTGATTTTGACCTGCGTTTTCGCCTGATACTGCGCAAGCATCTGGTCATATTAGGTTGGTGGAGTCTGCTCAATATCGGGGGCGGGGTAGTGGCCTTATTTTTTCTGACAGGCACGGTGTACTACTACTTCTGGATGATGGGCATGATTTGGGGCCTGATCAATTTTATCATTGTGATGGCCATTCTGGATCATACTTTTTACAGGAAGTTCAGGCGCGGCGCTTTTGAACGTTTTGAGTCGCAACGGCATGTAGAAAAGTTAATGTTCCTGAATATCGGGATAGACAGTGCCTATGTGTTCGTAGGACTTTTTTTGCGGGAACATAGCTTTGCCTGTGAGGTGGAACATGCCACTATGTGGCTGGGTTTTGGGTGGTCGGTGATCATTCAGGGCCTGTTTTTATTGATACAAGACATCATGGTATATCGGTTGCACCGGAAGAACTTCCGAAAAGCCCAGCCTTTCCTGGAAAAATTGTTGGGAAATTAGCGTGTGTCTGAAAAATACTCACCGTGCTGAAAAGCACTCATTTCTGACATCAATGGGAACTCCCAATGAATGCAGATAGCAGCTAATAATTTGAATGTATGAATGAGCAGGCAACACCATTTAAAAATTCAAAAAACAGTAAAATTGTGTTTGTTTTAAGCGTCCTGACCTCTGGATACTGGTGGCTGTCACAAAATATAAATGTCTATAGTTATAAAATAATAGGCGCTATGTATGAATATCTCTGGCTGGGAGTTTTAGTGTCATTGTTTGTATTGCCCATTATTTCTATTGTTTTACTGATAAAAGAAAAATGGAACATCAGATCCCTTAATATTTATTCTTTTATCATAGGGGTGGTGACTAACATATATCTACTTTTCTAAGTGCAAAGATCCTGTCGCCCCACCTGGAGGTAAAACCCTATGATTTAACAATCCTAATTGGTTCACCACTAGAGCATATCTGAATTAGAGCACATTTAGCCGTCTGGATAACCTATAAGCAATTTAACATTATAACGAAATGCCAGAAATCATAATGCTGTATGATCGTGATCAATGGTCAGAAAAAATAGGTTTCTATAATTTTAATCGATGAAAATATAGTTCACTTTTTAATTGGTAAGACAAGCTAATTGCTGGACGGAGGGTGGAATGTAGTTGGCCTTAGTCCGTTTCCTTGATGTTCTTTCCCGGCTGCCCCGACTAAGGGCGCCGCTAAAAAGGTCACTCGGGTGTTGCGTGTGTGGGCAATAAAATTCTATAATCCGGAGGATATATATGCCCCGTGAAGCACGTAAATAAAACTATAGGGTTCATGTGTGAACGCTTGCGGAGTATCCACCCTCTCAGATACATGCTCCATTTATTGGCCGCCAGTCTTGCTGGCTCAAATTAGCACAAAACTACCCGGCTTTTGCTGATGCGAAAGTATGAATCAGGAGGTTTGCCTTTTACCCTGTTTTAAATGTGAGTACTCACTCTTTAACTGATTTTTCTCCCAAAGGGGGAGGAGGCCATGTTTTGGAGTTGAAACATAGATGCGAAAGATTGTCGCTTTTCTTCCTGAATCAGCGTGTAACGGAAGGCCTCGCGGGCAGAGGAACCAGCGATGCCAATCAATCTGCTCATAAGGAGCAGGTTGGCAACCAACTATCACTACAGCCAACGAAGATCATCTGCTTTTTCATATCATCATTAAAATTTCACATCATGAGCAAACTCGAGTTTAAAACATCAACAGATGCGTTGAAATGCCTGATTGCTTTGGTATTTTTCTCCGGAAATTCATGGTTCCTAAGCGCACAAGTGGGCATCAATACGGATGGCGCCACGCCCCATCCCAGCGCCATGCTGGAGGTTAAAAGTAGTAATAAGGGCATATTGATTCCGCGAATGAGCAGTCAGCAACGACTATCCATTCCCGCACCGGCCAATGGCCTGATGGTATACGATACCGACTCCAGCTCCCTGGCAGTATTTGTGACCTCGGCATGGGCCTTTATTCGCCCGTATCCACCCTACCCGCCAACTCCGGCAGAGCCACACCGTATAGTGGATACAGACCATGATACCTGGGTAGATGTGGAAAAAACTACTGATGACGACATCATACGCTTCGCCATCAAAGGGGGCGAGTATATGGTGTTGCGCAAAAATGCCAGCGATCATCCGATCCTGGAACTGATCGATACCGGCACCAATACCTTCGTAGGGGAACACGCCGGAGACAGCACAGCCAATGGCAGTGCCAATACCGCTTTGGGATTCCAGGCATTAAGGAACAATACAGACGGCATTGCCAATACAGCAGCTGGAACCGGGGCTTTATCAACCAACACTCTTGGAAACGGCAATGCAGCTTTTGGGGCTGGCGCTCTGTTCAACAATAAAACCGGAAATCAAAACAGCGCAGTGGGCCGCAATGCGATGTATGGCAATACCACCGGAACGGCAAACGTGGCTGTGGGCGTAGAAGCTCTGGCGGCCAATACCGATGGCGACAACAATATAGGCATCGGTTTTCAGTCCCTGACTAATAATAAAACGGGCTTTGGCAACAGCGCCGTAGGCAAAGAAGCCCTCCGCGACAACCTGGATGGCAACAATAATATCGCTCATGGAGGTGCCGCTCTGCTGTATAACGTGAATGGCAGCAACAACACGGCTATTGGAGTAGGCACACTGGTGGCCAATAATGCCAGCAATAATTGTGCCGTGGGTGCTTTCAGCATGGAAAACAATACTACAGGCGTATGGAACACATCACTCGGCACCTCCAGTTTCCAGGAAAATACAACCGGTAGCTACAACACCGCTATCGGGATAGGCGCTTTGAATAAATCGGTATCCGGGAATTATAACACCGGTATTGGCGTAGGCGCACTCAATAACAACGTAAAGGGATCCTACAACACCGCCCTGGGTTATAATGCAGATGTATCCAACGATAGCCTGTTCAACGCTACGGCCATAGGTACCAACTCCTTTGTGGGGAGCAGCAGCAGTATGGTGCTGGGAGGGCTGGGAGTATACGCTGTCAAAGTAGGTATAGGTTTAACAACCCCTACGCACTACCTGACGGTGAAATCGCCCAATACGGAAACCATGCGCCTCATCGGTCCTACCGGCGTGAATGGCTACGGCGCGCGACTGCACTTCGGCGACGCTGATTTTGCATATATCGACGAACCGACCGACAATCAGTTGCGTATCCAGGCTAATCTGGTGGGTATAGGTCGCATACCGGGTACCAACGCACTCGAAGTGGAAGGCAATGCCTCCAAATCTACCGCAGGACCGTTTGTAGCCAACTCGGATGCCCGCCTGAAGAAGAACATCGAGCCCCTTGATCCGGAGACGACGCTGGAAAAAATGCTTGCCTTACGGGGTGTTACCTACGAATGGAACGACGACAAGACCGGATCCAAACGGCCTGAGGGCATTCAATACGGCTTTACGGCACAAAATATTCAGGACGTATTTCCAACACTGGTAGAAGAAGACAGCAAGGGTTATCTGCAAACGGCTTACAGCACTTACGATGCCATGATGGTAGAATCCTTGCGGGCTTTGAACCAAAAGATCAAGGATTTACAGGCAGAAAACGATGCCCTGAAAGCACAGCAGGTACAGATACAAAACGCAAATGCCCAACTCCGTCAGCAACTGGAGGCGGTGCAAACCTTGGAATCCCGGATACAGGCATTGGAAAAACAGCAACGCTAACCCTTCAGTTTCTTCAAAAATGAACTTTTTTCAACGAATTACATCCATCACTGGATCGATTCTGCTATCGGTCTGCGCTCAAACCGGATATACGCAGGTTGGAATCAATGCCAATGGCGCCACGCCCCATCCAAGTGCTATGCTGGAGGTCAGCAGCAACAACAAGGGGGTTCTTTTGCCCCGCATGACCACTGCCGAACGCAAAGCCATCGCTAACCCGGCAGAGGGGTTGCTGGTGTTCGATACTGATAAAACTACGTTGTACATATTCGAGGGAACAACCTGGCTTCCTCTGGCGGCTACCAGCCCGGCCAACCTGCCCCCCTTGACAAGGACCGTTTCGGACGTGGCCGAACAGGACCGGTGTGGTTATCGCGTGGCCATATCGGACGACTATGCGATTATAGGAGCCTATACCGATGATATCGACGCCAAGGCCAATCAGGGCAGTGCCTACATCTTCAAGCGAACGGGAGGCTCCTGGATACAGCTCGCCAAACTCACCGCTGCTGACGGCGCCGCCCATGATTATTTTGGTTGCAGCGTGGCGATTTCCGGCGACTGGGCGATCGTAGGCGCTTATGGTAGCGACCCCGGTAATGTTTCCGCTCAGGGGAGTGCCTACATCTTCCACCGCATTGACGACACCTGGACACAGCACTCCAAGATCACTGCTGTTGATGGCGCTGCCAACGACAATTTCGGCGTCAGCGTGTCCATCGAGGGTGATGTTGCTGTCATCGGAGCACCGAATGATGATGTCGGAAGTATCACAGACGAGGGTAGTGCTTACGTGTTCGGCTACCTCAGCAGCAGCAACACCTGGGTTCAACAAGATAAAATCACGTCCCCCGACGGCGCCTCCGGTGACGCTTTCGGCTATAGCGTGGCGCAGTGGAACACATTTATCGCCGTAGGCGCCAGCAGTGCCGATGTATCCGGCCAGGTCAACCGCGGGAGTGTGTACGCCTACGAACGCATGGGATTCGACTGGATATTCCGGGAGAAAATCATTGCCTCCGATGGTGCGTCGGCCGATGGCTTCGGCTCCAGCATTGCCATGTCTACTGATTATATTGTCGTTGGAGCTAGTGGCCATGATACAGGCGGTAAATCGAATCAGGGCAGCGCATACGTCTATGCCCGCAGCGGAGCAACGTGGACGCAAAGGGCCATTCTTACCGCCGCCGACGGTGAAGCTAATGATTACTTCGGGTACTATGTGGCTACAGCAGGTAATTATGCAGTTGTTGGATCATTCGGTGACGATATCGGTCTCTTCACGGATCAGGGTAGCTGCTACTTGTTTAAAGCAGCGGGGCCAATATGGAATCCGGTTCGGAAAATTGAACTTGTCAATGCACAGACCAACGATTATACCGGCTTCTCGGTAGGTATGAGTAGTTCATGGATCATCATCGGATCGCCAGGAGATACCTTCGGTTATGGGCGAATATCGTTTTTAAATATTGAAGAATGAACCTGATTTTTCTCATAAAACAGTAAAAAAATGCGTTCTAAAATTCTCTTCGGGGTTATTTGTCTGACGGGGATAACAATATTGGCGCAAGCGCAGGGCGCATTGCAAATTTCTCCCGGCACTCAGATGACCATGGTGGACGCAACCCATTTGGTACTGGTTCACCTCAACTTCAAAAACAACGGCACCTTCACACCTGCCCAAAGCACGGTTCATATTACAGGCTCCGGAAATGACAGTCTGCTGGGGTCGGCTAACACGGCTTTTTACAACCTAACCATTGAAAAAGGCGTGGGTACGAATTTTTACATCCCACCGGAATTGCCGATAGACGGGCCTTGGTATATTCGAAACGATTTGGTATTGGGAGGGTCAGATAACAAGGTGATGCTCAGCATACGGGATCTGATTATGGACCCGGATGCTCAAATCCTTGGCGCCAACGCTTCAAGGTTCATCGTAACGCCCGGCAGTGGCCGTGTAGTGAAGAACGGACTCACCGATTTTACCTTCCCGGTAGGCGCCAGCCAGAATCGCTATACGCCGGTCCGGGTTGTCCAAACCGGTCAGGGCAACATTGGCGTGCGTTGCCTGCCCCATGTATATGCCAATGGTAGTTCGGGCAATCCGCTTACAAGTGGCGTAGTAGATGCTTCCTGGGAGCTTTCCAAAAGCCAGCCATCAGCTTCCACATTTACCATCACCCCTCAGTGGAACAGCGCGGAAGAATTGTCCGGATTTGATGGCAATGATTGTGGCGTTTCCTACAGCCTCGGCAACGGCGACTGGGATCTGGCCGGCGCCAACATAGGTCAGAAATCAGGCCAGGGGCCATTTACCAGAACCCGTTCTGGCATCACTTTCGGACAAAACCTCACAGGGGTGTTTGCCGTGGGCAGTGAGCCGCTGATGTATCCTTTGCGAGTGGCTCCGAAAACATACCTGCAGGGAGCCTATAATGCAAGCACCGGGAATATGAACGACAACCTGCGTGCACTCCAGATCATTCCCTTGCAGGAGCCTTACAGCCAAACCACCGGCTTCACCCATGTGGGCCGCGGCGGCGGCGAAACGGTGTCGCCCAATGTCCTGAGTGTCAGCGGGAATAATGCCATTGTGGATTGGGTATTTCTGGAACTGCGAAACGGACTAAACAGCAGTACCGTACTCGAAACGCGCTCCGCACTCATCCAGCGCGACGGAGATGTGGTGGAGGTGGATGGCGTCTCTCCGGTAATATTCCGTGGCCGGGAAGCCGACGATTACTTCGTTGCAATAAGGCATCGCAACCACATAGGCATACGGTCCACGAATGTACTGTCGCTGGCACACCAGCCGGTACAATACTATGACTTTACGGTTGAACAATTTCAGGCGGTTGGCGGCGTACAGGCTCCGTTGGGGAATGTATGGGGAATGTATGGAGGCAATGCCAACAGCAATAACAACGTAAAGTATTCCGGTCCCTCCAATGACCAGAATACCTTGCTCAACGGGTGTTTGGGCGGCAACAAGTCGCTGATTTTAAGCCAGGTGTACAATGCCTGCGATTTGAATCTGAACGGTAACGTGCGCTATTCCGGACCGTTGAACGACCAGAATTTTCTCCTGAACACTGTTCTGGGTGGCAGTAAATCGAAAATCATCACGCAACCAAACTTTTAACATCTGCAGTCATGAAATCCATTATAAATCCTACGTTTATCAGGCAGAATTGCCTGTGGTTGATCGTTGTTGCAGGCTTTGGTCTGGCTGGCCCCGTCAATGCCCAGCCCAGGGTTCTGGGCTCTATCGCCAAATCAAATCTATCCCCGCAGTCCGCTCCGACGCGGGTGCTGGTATACGGAAAGCCCAACATTGATTTGATGAATGTGCTCGTTGAAAACATCAATATCTGTGTCAGTATTCCCGATTTGGGTATGGGCAATCCTGAGGTGACCCTCAGCCATGCCTTTATTCCTTCACTCGAATGGATGGCCGTCGGTGGCCAACCGGATATTGTGAATGGGCGGGCCTATTACACTTTTATCGGCAACGACACCAGTGCTATTCCCATCAGCCTGCTTGCATCTGCCAACAATCCTATTGTAGAGTTGAGTTTCGACAATGGGGCAGGGTGGGAATATGTTCAGTTGAATGACCTCACAGACGCTGGCGGCATTGGTTCCGGCGGTGGGCCCAGCGGCCAGTCTTTCTGGTATGTGCAGCTCAATACCCTGGGCGATGTGACCAATTACGACAATAAGTTCTACAAGAACGACGGCTCCAAATGGCCGATCAACGGAGGCGCCAATGCACCCTCTTCCGTGGAAACCGCCGATACCATTTTGTTGCCGGTAAATCCTTCTCCGGAAAATGCGATGTGGCGGTTATTTCCCAATCCGGTGGCAGGACCGCTGCATTTGGTGTCAGGGGTGAGCGAAACCGTACAGTTGCGGATATTCGATCAATTGGGCCAACTAATGTGGGAGGAAAAAACAATGCTGACGGAGTCCGAGCTCTTCACCATTCATGCCGTCGGCAGCTTGCCGGGAGGTGTGTATATGCTGGAAATATCGGCGCCTGACGGCCAGCGTTTGCATGAGGAGCGGTTTATTGTACGGAAGGAATAAGCCCGAATTTTACTTCGAATGTAGGTATCGCCGCCAACAGCCGCGACAGCGTATCCGGCCGGGAACATGGGAAAACGCCGTAAAACGCCTGGTTTGGACCATTTATTCCACCGCTAACAGACAAGTTTTGAGCACTTTTACCCTGGATGATGAGTCATTCAGGGTAAAAGTTTTTTTGCCAACTTAAACACACCAATAAGCAGTTGTATTTCACCTCAAAAAAATAAGTTCTAGGAACTAAAAGCATCCATTCGTTTCATTTTTTTTGCCATATTGCTGCCGTTTTGAACAAACAAAACGATATGCCATATGAAGAGCGTCTTTATTCTTTCGTTCAGAATCCTTGCATTAGCATCCCTGATCTTTTTTTCGGGGTGTACTACTCCCTGGAAATTAACCGGGGTTCCCATGTTGCTTTCCGCCAACTTTGAGTCCAATGCGATCAATACGCCACCTGATCCAACTTTGCCCGGCGACCCATCTGGCGACTGAATTGAAACTGACGGGACCGGACCCAATGCTAAAGTAATACAGGCGGATGGGAACAAATGGCTGTCGGTGCTAAATTCAAGGGATCGGAATGAGGGAGGCAGGTTAAGATTCAAGGCAAATGCGATCACCTATCCTGCCTGGATTTTTTATTCCTGGAAATTAAAAATGGTA